>JANNSM010000154.1:0-19513 GCA_031402635.1 Bacteroidota bacterium
ACAGGACGTTGGGTTTTTGGGGAGCCGGACTTTGAGCAGAAAGCAGAATGGGAAGCCCAAGAAAAGCAGACAAGAGGTAACGATGAAACATGAAGATTGAGATTGTCGGATTCCGCCGGGAGAATGGGTGATCCGGGAGAAGTCGAAATTTACAACGATCCCGCTAATTGACCTAATAAAATGGGCACCTGGACGGGGCAAAATTTTCGTTATTTGCCTTATTTTGAATAAAATAAAAATTTAATTAATAGCAATTTATTAAGCGTCGTTGTTTGTGTGTCATTTGTGATTAACCTTTTTATCTCACTTTATTGCCTTAACAGGGCAGGCGGTGATTGCGATCACTTTAGTTAAATCCAGGTTAAAGCCAGAATTCGCGGGACGATAGCTTGTAACTTTAACATTATTTTAGGGCTACCTGTTAAACACTTACTCAAACCGCTACCCAGACCATGGCCAACGAATCCTACGATCTTCTCGATCAGCTTGGCGATCAGAAGAAAGTCAACAACCTGAAGGCGCAAATTCAGGCAAAGAAAGGTTCTGATATTACCTCCAGGCTTGATCAGATCGAATCGGAGATCGAAAAGGCGATCAAGGAAAACAGGAGCACGGAGGAAGTGGTGCGCGACATCATTCAGGCCAATTTTGGTTCCCTGAACCAGGACGTTCAGAACACGGAAAAGGACCTGAACGAATTGATGTTGCACCTCCGGGCCATGCTCGATTCATGCGGTGGAGAATTCGCTCAGCTCCAGGAACTTAATGACAAAGAGCAGGGAGTTGTTGACCGGGCAAAAGCGGCACACGCCCATGCGGAAAAAGATCTGGCCAGAGCAAAGAATATGTCTGACCTGGCCAATCTCCTTTTTGGCATGAAGAACCGCCGGATTAAGAGGACCACCAAAGAAGTTGAAGTCTCCTTAGCCGAAATCAAGACCTCCGAAGAAGAAGCCAACCGGATGTACCGCGACCGGTTGAAAAATGCAGACATCAAGGATTCGCTGCACCGAATAATCAGCCAGGTCAGCGGCATGGTCAAGATTATTGAAGGAATGATCGGCGAAGTCGAAGGGCAGATCGAAGCCCTTAAACTGCGCAAGGACATGGCTTTTCAAACCAAGGAAAAGGCCGCCGAAGTGATGGAGGAACGCCAGAAGGATCTGGTGGAAGTTGAAGCCAGCCTAAAACAGACTGAACTCCAGTTAGAGGAGCTTGAGAATTCTTCTCCCGAACACACGGAGCAACAGAAAAAAATCGCGGACCTGCGTGAGCAGCGGGCTGAACTGAAAGGCCGCTACAATATTGCACTGGGTATTTTCCAGAGTAAAGAGCGTTTTGTTGACCAGATCATTGTTCATCTTGAAGCGCAGACTACCACGAAAAACAACCTGAAACAGCTCATCGGGCAATTGCGCTCGGATACCGAAGAGCGAATTACAACCTATGAATCTGGATTGCAGCTCATTCAGTCGGCCACGGCGCAGGAAGCGGCATCCATTTATGAGGACGCCGGCGTCAAAACAGACCAGCTCATCAGTGAAATTGCGGCCAAAGTTTTTGTGTCTTCCGAGCGCGACAGGATTGACCGGATCAAGAAACACCCGTCACGTATGGCCCAGTTGCACCAGGTCCTGGTAGCCATGGCGCAAGCTACGCAGCGCTACAAAGAAGAGGATGCTAAACTGGCTGCGGAGCACCGAACAAAGTACGGTATTGATGTTTCCCGGGAGTTTTCCTTTCAATATGAGTCTGCGGATAGCAAGAGTGTTGCAGAGCAGGGTAAACCAACCAGTCCTCCCCCTGCGGCCAAAGTTGCCGCAACAACCGGCAGCGAAGCAGCCGTGGACAGTTTATTGGAATGACTATTCCAAAATAATCCGCGTCTGTGAAAGAATCTGATATGATCCGCGAATTGACGGCGGTGGATAAAACCACGCTCGAAGGCGGGGACGAATACCACGCTTATTTCAGCTACCTCCAGGCAGTTTTTAACCGCCTGCTCGAATCGCTTCGCGCCCGGACAAAAGACGACCCGCTGGAAATTGTTATTCTGCAGCGTTTTGCCGGACAATTTCTCCATACCGTCGAGTGCCTTCGATTGAAGTACCTCTGCGAACCGGAGAGGAAATTGCGTTACGACCCTACCCATTCCAGCTTTCCGAGTTTTATTGAATTCAAGGAGCTGGAGCACGATCTGGAGCAGCGCGAACAACAGTTGCGGGAGCTCCCTACCGTGGATGTTCTTAAGCAGGCCATTCTGGATTCGCTGTTTCGGCAAAAAGAAATCCCCGATGCGCTTCTGCGGCAACTGGGGCAGCGGGAGTACAACCTGCTCCTGAGCCGGTACAGTCAGCTCGGCGGTTTGTTTCGGGAATTCACCCCGGGCGAATGGCAGGATCTTGGCCGCGGAGCTGAAAACACCGGCGAGCGATTTCTTTATTCCTGGGGAAGTTTTGACGTGCTCACCAATCGCCCGCATCTCTATATGCTCATCCTGGAGCAACGGGCTTCCGCGAAGAAAATGTCAAAGAATGAACAGCATTTCCCGCTGTTGCAGGAGACCATTCGGAAAATCAGCAACAACACCGCGCCGCTGCAGGTGATTGCCAATGATCTTGACGAGACTCTTCGCGAATACTCTCCCAAGGTGCTCAAACGCATTGAGCTCGGTCCCCTTTTTGGCCGTTATTCCCAGGATGATCATTTCTATACGCAACTCCTGCGGGATCATTTCGGACCCGAGGATTTGATATTTTGTTTAACGACAGAAATCATTTTCTCCATTGGCGAAACCAAAACAAAAGGTTTGTTGACCGGCGGAGAATTGCGTCAGATATTCTTCATTGACAAGACCGGAAGGGAGACCATCGAGCGCAATGTCAGCGAAGTGAATCAGTATATGATTGCCACCCACGGCGTTGTTCAATACCTGAATGATCACTATCCGGAAAAAGTTCGGGAGCTGGCGCTCGCCCCAATAACCTTCATCCCCACAACGCCCGGCCGCGATGCAAAAAAGTGAGGCTCCCCTGCTGCCGGTCTCCTGGCAAGACCTCAGGCATTACAAAGACGAGGTATCTCAATACCTGAAACTCGCCAGTTGGAAGCCCGATCGCCGCGAGGCCGAAAAACTGGACATGGATGTCAGTTTTTTACTCCAAAACAAGGCGCTGGGCATTGAGCAGGAGGACAGCACCAGCATTATGAAAGAAGCGGTCAGGATTTCTGATGACCGCATGTTGCTGAGCACAACTGTTGCCTATGTTTTGAACAGTCTCCGCGACGGACTCTGCCTGGGCCGGCACCTGGCGCGGCTTTATGAGCAGTCCTCCGGGCTTGAAACCCTGCTGAAGCGGAACCGCGATGGCAGCCTTCATCAAAGCGAGCAGCCGGAGTTCCACGACAAACTGGAAATGGCCTCCGCGATCACGGTCTTTGTATCGGCGTATTACACCAACTGGCAGCTCAGCGCCCACCGGACGGATGAAGTAAGTGCTATCCATATTGAATTCGGGGGAATTCCTGAGGTGGTATTGCAGCGACCGTCTCTTGCGCTCAACAGCATGTTGTATTACTACGGTGCCTACCTGGAGCGTTCTGGAGCTGTTCAGTCTGAATTGGATCTGGTGGCTTTAAGCCTGCGCTTCTTTGAGCGCATGACGCAAGAAGTACAGTTGAGAAAAGACTCCTTTCGTTTCAGCGAGTTTTTCACCAGCAATCACTACCGCCTTGAGCACACCGAATTTGTTGTTCAAGGCTGGGAATCGGCTTCCGGACATCAGGTTCACACGATTGAATTCAACCGGATTGAATGGGGAGAAATCGTGGCTAACCGCGATGCCAAGCACAACTTTCGTCGCTTCGCAGAGCGCTTGCTGTGCTACGATCCTGACACCCGCCGCAATCCGATGCTTGAGCTCGGCGGACTGCCCGCCGTCACTATGGGCGACGGCAGACCCGGCACCGGAAAATCTATGCTCATTGCTGCTACGGCCACGTTCCTTCAGGATATGTGCACGGTGATCGGCCGCAATTTCCTGTTTTGGCCCTTGCCGGAAAACATTATCTCCACCTACCAGGGAGGTTCCGCCGAGCGCGCGGTGGAATGGTTCCGCCCCATGCAGGATACCAGCAAAATTGTTTTTGCGCCGATTGATGACGCGGAGAACAACCTGGAGGAGCGCACCCGACAGGGCGTATCGGCGGGTGTGCGGGAGTTTATCGGGGTTTTCTTGCGCAATACCGAAGGGGCTTACGCCGTGAATTACGGCAATAAGCTCATCAGCTTGTTTACCAATATTCCCGATCAGATTGACAAAGCGGTATTGTCCCGTGTTCAGTATCGGGTAGCCATAGACGGTGCAAAAACTACGGAAGACTTTCTGGACCAGGATTATTTATGGTGGAAGAAATTCGATAAGCTGTTGCCAGACTTTGTGGGCATGAAAGACCCTCAGGGCTATCAGTACCTGACGGCTCAACAACCAATTCGTTCGCTTTCGGATATTGATCAGGGCGAATACCGGTTCAGCCAGGATGGCATTCAGGAAATCTTTGAAACAACCGCGAAAAATTTCGATCCTAAAACGCACCTGTTTTTTGGCGAATTCTATACCGCCGTGATGAAGCGCTATCCGTTTTTTTCAAGCCGCGATTTGCGCAATATTCAAAAGGCTGTGGATGCGCGGGTAATTGACGTGGATTTACCGGCGGACTGGATGCAAAACCCCGAATTGTTTTTCCGGCGCGATTACGATACCAAACTCAATATGCTGCGCGAATTGATCCGGGCCAATCTCGGCAAATTGAGCTTTGCCGACTTGCGTCTCCGCGAAGCCCTTCGCTATCTGGAATCATCCTTGCGAATCCACGCTTCCGGTACAGAGCGGGATATCGAAGAGGCAAAACAGCGCCTGTTCATTCAGCGCGAAGCCATGGAGCGGCTGGACGAAAAAGCCGTTGATCGCTGAGCCATGGAACAACTGAATCAAACCGGTTTATTTGCCCAGGGCTTGATGCCGGTCAACCAGCCTTCGCTTGTGGAACGCTACAACGCGTGCCTGAAGGAAATTGGTTTATCCAAAACCAGCCTTAACAGTTTCCGCGTTGACGGCTGGGGCTGGAGCCCTGAAATCGCAGCGGAACGTTCTGATGCTCACTACCTCAGTCACGAAGGCACAGCCAATCCCTATGCTATCATCCTTTCACCGCTGCAGAAGGATCTGCCGGTTTATTTTCCCTTTCACAGCTTTGACAAGCACCTGATGAAGGTGGTCTTTCAGGTTGCCGAAGCCCAGATCGCCGACCTGACAGCTTCCACTGCGCTGTGGATTGATGTGGACCAGGAAATTTCGACCTTTCGTGAACCCCGGGATTTGTTGATGATTGATGCGATTACGCTGCGCTTTCACGCAGCAGGGGGTCTTATGGAGCAGGCCACCATGCAGCGCGAACTGGTCCACCGCTTCAACAACCAGCGAATGGCCTGGGCTGACCGGAGGCTCCTTTTACAAATATCAGACAGTGTCAAAGCCCACGGAGATCTGCGCTATCGGAGCTTGTACATCCCCGATATTCCCTACACCAATACCCGTTCCTTCCACACCCGGGCATTTGGAGGTTTATACGTTTTCCGCGATCTGCCCGCTGGCAAGCCATTGCTGATTATGGTTGATCCGGGGCAACGCCGTCTTGCTGAAAAAGAAGGTTACGATCATTTGGAGTATTCCCTGCAGGATCCCGATTTGCTGCCTATGCTTTTTAGGGAAAATCTTGTGGATCTGCAGTGGACACTTTACCGCGATAATCCGAAGCCGTTGCGCCGCCTCCAGGATTGCTTGCTTATGCGATCAATAGCTGGAGAAGATCCGTCAGCAGAGCTGACCGCACTCACGGAAGGCGAAGTCCGGCGATGGATGCTGCAACTCACCCGGGAGGGCAAGCTTCCGGAGTTGTACCATGAACTTGACCGACTGCTGCTTCAGTTACAGCGCAACCAGGTGGTCCAGTTGCAGAGCGCTTCACCGGAATTAACCCTGACGCTGACCCATCCACACCGGACGTTGAAGGAGTCTGGATGGAATACCGTTCGCCAGTTGCTGGTCAATCTGTCCTCCAGGGATGTCGTGTCCCTTTTTGAATACGACAAGGCGGGTTTTTTTGATCAGTATAAAACCTGGCCGGAGACATTTCAGCGTTGGGTTGCCCAATACCTGGAGCGTGAAGCATTACCCAAGACCTGATTTTGGTCAATTCAACGCAATTTTCGGCTGCGCCTGCGTAGCTTAACCTCGCCTAATAAATCCCGGAAAATGGACCTGATTATCCAAATCGCGCTGTTCTTTCTGTTGGGTGTGCTGGTTTACTATGCAGATGGAGTGATGGGAACAGGACTATACCGATTGTGGTATAACATGACCCATAAAGATCCGCTTAGCTCCGGGGTGACACTCGGATTTTTGCACAATCGGTCTGCCCGGGTGCGCCTGATCTGGGCATTGACCATCACCGTGATTGTCACTGCGGTCAGCATGATTTTTGGAAACTTTTTCTCCGAAACCACCCGGGTGTTGCTCAACCTTTTGGCCCTGTTGGTGGGGGTTTCAGCAGGTTTTTTGGTGGCACCCATTGTTTTAAAGCGGGTTCCCGGGCAGGTATCGAAAGTGATAGACTATGCAGATCAGGCTGAAAAGGGTGATTCCCCATTCGCCGGTCCAGGCCATAGTGAACCTAAGCCCAAAAGCCGCCCGGAGGCAACCGTATCCGAAAACGCGCCAGCAAAACAAAGCCTTCCGGTACCTGAATCCCGCACCCCGGATCGTTCCCTTTCCCCCGAATCACCTGCCACACCAAGCCCTGACAAGCCTGAAATTCCTGATGCCGGAAGTGATTGGAGAAAAGGAGTAGAAGAATTCCTGAAGAAATGAATAGAGCGGAATAATCCAATCCTGTTCCAATTATTACCTCCGGAAATTGCAGGCTGAAATCATCCAAACCCGCAAACGTGAGCAAACTTGACGATGTCAGAAAAAATGCAGACCGACTGGATGAACGCCTGAGAGCGCAGAGCGCCGGTTCAGTCAGACAAACGGAAGAATCATCTTCGTCGCAGCATGAAAAAGATCACGGGCCGCTCTTCTGGTTTTTTTATCACTTTCAGCGCCGCGTCTTTGGTGGCACCTGGCGATTTGCCCGCCGTCGCCCGTTTACCGCTTTTTTTCTCTTTCTGGTAGTCGCTGGTTTCCTGGTTGCGGGAAGGGCGCTGTACCAGCCCGCATTCCTCTTTCTGCGCAAATACTTTGTGGTTGGTCTTGCGGTTGTAATTGTCCTTTACCTGCTTTCGCGAATATTCAGTAAGGCTAAAGTCGGCGGAAAAATTGCCGTGGTTTTGGTGAGCCTTGGTCTCGGAGCGGGGTTGTGGTTTTGGGGAGCACCTATGGTTAACTACCTGGCGTTGTATTACCATTTTCAGAGCATTCAAAAGATCGAATTGGCGGAGTTGCCACTCACCGGCAATGAGCGCGTTCAACCGCTGAATAGCATTGCCACCATGGCGGCGCAGGAAGCGCTCAACGAAACCCAGTTCGCCAGCTCTCCGGATTTTATCCGCCGTCAGGATGGGCGATTTGATTTCTCGATGGCGGTAGGCCCTTCGCCGAGTTATCCTTTTCAACGGCTGACCCAAAACATTACCCAGGTTATCTCCGTGAGCGCTACCAGTCCTGCTCCGGATTTTTCCGGTGCCAACCGTCACCCGGTCAATTTTGATGTCGGTGAACAATTGCTGTTCAGCAGAAGAACCAGCGCCTCCGTTATCCGGGGATTCAGTTTTTCCCGCTTCTTCAGCGATCAACCGGATCAGGTGCGTTTCATGGAAGACGGATCCGGCAAATGGGTACAAGTGGTCAGTCTGGTCCATTGGAAAGGCTTTATATTTCCGAGGCCCGTCTTTGGCGGTGTCGTGATTGTGGAACAGCAGGAACCGGGTTTTGCGTCAATTCTGGAGAGAATATTTTTGGGGAAGGGTCGCTGGATCAGCCCTTCAGAGATTAGTGATATTCCCTGGCTAAACGGCCAGAATCTCATGCCTGAGCAAGCCAGCAGGTTTACTGCGGAGAGTTTTCGCTTTCAACGGGGATTTCTTGCCCCGTTTCCGGGATACCACGAAGGCGATATCCGTGTTCCCAACCTGCCTGATGACCAGAACGGCATGCCCTATGTAACCTGGTTCAACTTTGACGGTGTGGCTTCGCTGGCCGATAACGGACTTTATGACTACTACGGCCTGGAGCCATATCTGGAAGGGAAGTCGGGATTGAACCTGAGCCTCTTTCTTCCGGGTGATGGCGATCCCCAGGTCTTTTTCCTGGATCATTCAAAGCAGGAAAGTGGCTTTTTTGGTTCCAGCGCGGTGCCGGTAAAAGTGCGGGAGAGCAAAAAGGAATACGACTGGAGCGCCAGCGCGGCCGTTGAATCCCGTCCATTTATTCGCGACCTCGCGGGCAAACGCCGGTTCTTCTGGCTAACCACAGTCGTGACCAAAAGCGATGCTGCAGGCAAGGCTTTCGTCAGCGGTTCCATGCCGGACATTACGCTCACCGATGCCCTGGGCCGGCAGGTCATCTGGGTTGACCGCAAAACGATTGCTGACACTAAAAAATGGGAGGAGCAAATCCTCCGTGAAATTGGTCCGGTTTGGGGTATCCAACCCGAGCCGGAGCCGCAACCGGACATTCTGCAGCTTCCAATAAATCAGGACGCGCCATGAGTAAACTCCGTGAATTATTCGGCCCTTCCCGGCAGGAAATCTGGAAGCAGCTCGCTGATCAGCTCGGGGGTACTTTTGATAAGGGGAAATGGTTCAAAGGCCCCAGTGTTCGGTGTCAGACCGGACCTTGGGAAATTGTTCTGGATACTTATGATGAACACCACGGCGAACATCATTCGACCTATACCCGCCTGAGGGCTCCATTCCTGAATAAGGATAGCCTGCGAATGAAAATTTTTCGCGAAGGGGTATTGGCCAGAATGGGTAAAAAGCTTGGAATGACGGATATCCAGATCGGCTTTCTGGAATTTGATCGCGAATTTATCGTCCAGGCCAATGACCGGGATAAAATATGCCGCTTACTTCAGGACGAGCAGATCCGGAAGCTGATCCAGGAAAGCCAGGGAGTTACGATCTCCATCCGCGATGATGAAGGATTTTTTCACAAGACTTATCCCAAAGGAGTTGACGTGCTTTACGCCTCTCATTCCGGGGTAATCCGGAATTTGGATGAACTGCGCATGTTGTACGCTCTTTTCTCGGCGATTCTTGATCGCCTGGTTGCGATTGACTCTGCCTACGAGCGGGACCCGGGTTTCAAGCTGTGAATCCAGGCAGGCAGCAACCCTATTCCGGCCAGTGCACGTTCTCGTCATCATCCATGAGGGGACCCCATTGGATTTCTGCGAGTTGGTCTTCTTCCATCCAGAAGTTCATGGATACTTCTTCAATACTGAGCAATTTATCCGTGGGCATTTCATCGTTTGTCCATTCTTCGGCAATTACCACACCAAGGCCAAACTCGCTTAAGGTTTCCTGCAATTCCATGCGGGTCAAGCCGATGAGGGATTTCTCATTGAGCTTGTAATCCGGATCGCTGACGGCAATGGCATTGAGGCGCCATTCGTCCAGTGCATCAAAAGAAAAGGAGGCATTGAGCTCGTCGTAATGCCACGCTTCCGTTTGGTCCTCTTCCTCTTCACTGTCTTCGTACCCGTACTGGTCCACTTCATCCGGGTCGCCTAACAGTTTACGGACTTCATCGCGGGTCATTCCGAACTTGATAATTCCCAAGCCCTGCCCGGGAAGTATTGGCATATTTTTCTTTTCCATCGTCATTTTGTTTTCAGATCCAACGTTATGGCGATCCGTTCGCGCTGGGATAATCCCGCTAAATTACATGAAGAGAAGATGGAAAAGGCAGGCATTCCATATACCCGGCACCAGGATTTTTAACCGATTTTATGCCAAAAGCTATATATGCTTGTTTGTACAAGCAAATGATATTACTTTTACTTGCGCAATCATACCAGCGTCGGATTTTAAACCGCAAACCACACCTTGCAAGTATCCAATTCTCCCTACTGTGGTTGTCTCTATTATTCGGCCAATGCGTTGGCCAGAGTGGTGACACACATGGCAGAAGAGGCCTTCGCTGCAACCGGGCTTTCCCCGTCACACGCTTTCTTGTTGATGTCCGTGATCAGACAACCCGGCATTTCATCCGGCCAGGCAGCCGAACTGATGCAACTAACCCCTTCGACCGTAACGCGGCTGGCCGGAAAATGCATAGAAAAAGGGCTGATGGAACGAAAAACCGAAGGAAAATTCACGTTGCTGTTTCCCACAGAAGCTGGAAAGGAGCGGGAAACCCTGTTGGTTAAAGCCTGGCAATCCATGAGTTTGCAGTTTCAGAACCGGATCGGCGAAGCGCAGGCCGTTTCCCTGACCGGTTCGATTGCCAGCGCTGTCGATGCGCTGGAAGCATAATTCCAAAAGAATGACCAACCAATCAAAAGCTCATATAAATCTGAACTAGTCACTTGCTTGTACAAGCAAATTACTCAACACTTAACCAATAATTAGTATGCAAAAGATAGGTATTCTGGGGTCCGGCACGGTAGGAAAGACCCTCGCCACAGGATTGTTGAAGTACGGCTACGATGTCCAAATCGGGACTCGCGAAGCGGCAAAACTCAAGGAGTGGGAGGCGGCCAATGCCGGCGCCAAAGTGGGTGATTTCGCCAGCACGGCAGCCTTTGGAGACGTCATCATTTTGGCCGGAAAGGGCACGGCGGCAGAAACCATATTGCGGGAGGCCGGTGCGGACAACCTCAACGGCAAAATCGTGGTAGATGCCACCAACCCGATTGCCGAATCAGCTCCTGTAAATGGTGTATTATCCTTTTTTACCGGTCCAAATGATTCCCTGATGGAAAGGTTGCAGAAGAAATTCCCACAAGCCCGGTTTGTGAAAGCGTTTAATAGCGTCGGCTCTCATCTGATGGTCAACCCGGCCTTGCCTGCGCGCCCCACCATGTTCATCTGCGGCAATGATGAGGATGCCAAAGCCTGGGTTTCCGGGCTGCTTGAAAAATTCGGATGGGACACTGAAGACATGGGTTATGCAGAAGCAGCCCGGGCAATCGAACCATTATGCATGTTGTGGTGCATTCCCGGTTTTAGAAATAATCAATGGGCCCACGCCTTCAAATTGCTTAAAGTTTAAGTTTTTTTCCAACACCAATCATTCAATTCAACTCAATCATGTACGTCATCATCGGAGCTACCGGAAACACCGGTAAACCCATTACCCAAGCCTTACTCGCAGCCGGCAAATCGGTGCGCATCATCAGTCGCGACGCGCATAAAGCAAAAGAATTAGTTGAACTCGGCGCAGAATTGCTGACCGGTTCTTCTAACGATCCCGAATTCATGACCCGGGCCCTGGCCGGGGCAACCGCTGCTTATGTGCTGATTCCGGCCAATTGGCAGGCAGAGAATTTTCACCAGGACCAGCTAAGCCACGTTGGGGCTATTGCCGAAGGACTTCGCTTCAATAAGGTACCCTATGTAGTTACCCTGAGCAGCCAGGGCGCTCACCTGACCTCCGGATCCGGAGTGGTTCTGGGCTTGCACAAGATGGAACAGGCATTCAACGCCATCCCTGGCCTGAATACGCTGCACCTGCGACCCTCGTACTTTATGGAAAATACACTGGGTATGACCGCACTGGCAAAAGAAGCAGGCATTATAGGGTCACCGGTTAAACCCAACCTCAGCTTCCCGGCAATTGCCACCAGGGACATCGCCGAATATGCCGCATTGCGTTTGCTAGCCCTCGATTTTCAAGGCCATAACATTCAGGATCTGCTGGGTTCACGCGACGTGACCTATCCGGAAATTGCCTCAACCTATGGCCGGGCAGTCGGCAAGCCGGAATTGCCATACGTAGAGTTTGCCCCGGCTGATTTCCGCCAGACCATGATCTCGCAAATGGGTGCTTCAGCGAGCACAGCCGACCATATGCTTGAATTCATTGACGCCATGAATTCCGGCAGGGTCCTCGAAAATGCAGTGCGAAATGCTGAAAACACAACTCCTACTTCTATTGAGGATTTCGCGGGAGTATTCAAGGCAGTGTATAACAGTTGAACTTGACGATGTGAACATGGTGCCCAAAAAGGCCGGCCCTGCTCAGGGGCCGGCTTATTTTTTGTCTGAAAAAAGTGTGTTTGTCTTAATTTTATGAGCAAGCTCAAGTGCCCGCTTTATTCGCGTATCCACCCTTTTGGCGCTGGTCACATAATAAGCGATTGATCGTTGCTTACCCGGAGTAAAAGAGAAGAAACGACGGGCTGCTTCTTCATCCTGATCAAGAACTTCCTCAAATTCCTCACCCAGATCAATAACATCGGGATCCGGGTCCTTTGATAAGTGCACATCAATGGCTTGCCCTTCGCGCAATCCCAATTCGCGCAAAATCGGCTGGCCCATAAGGATCAACCGTTCGCCCTCTTTGGTACCCATGAGTGCCCTTCGCCAACAGTGGCCTCTGGCCCTTAAAATAACTCGTCGGACTCCGGCGGCATCAAACGATTCGGCAATTTCCGGAGGTACCGGGAGATAGTGTTGTTTAAGTCCGGTGTCTAGTTTTAGAAGGACACTTTTAAAGGAGAAATCAAGTGAGCCTGCCATGCTAAAATTAAATCTTGAAAGGAAAGTTCAATTGGGTTTAGTCCCCGTTTTTAAAACACCGGATTGGATTCTAATTCTTCGATGGCTGTCAAGATAAACTTAAGTTAAGTGGCTTGGGAATTCGGTAAACCACTTCGTTCAAAAAAGTTCCTCTTGCTGTCGGCACCTTTTTTTCGGCAAATACAATTCCGCCAAGGCTTTCAGCAATTTTCCGGCTGGGTAGGTTGGCCTGGTCAACGGGGTAAATCAGGTAATCGGCAATCAGGTGATCGAATGCCCAACCGGCCATGGCGGTTACCGCCTCCCGGCCATAGACAGATCCGTGTGCTCCCTTTTTGATCCAGATGCCAAGTTCCGGTTCAGGCCAGACTTGCCTGGCATGCAACCCGCAACAGCCCAGAAACGAGCGGTCGGATTTAAGTAAAACCACACAGACCAATTCCCTTAACTTATTCATCCCTTCCCGGGAAGCCTCAATAAATTGCATTGTTTCTTCAACTGCTTCCGGTGGCCTGGGAAGCATATATTGAGTTATTATTTCGGTGAATTCTGTAAAAATTAAATTGGCGTATTGACGGTTTACCGTCTCAAGCAAAAGGCGATCGGATTCAATGGATAATTGAGTCAGGTCAGGAACAGGCTGACGTTTGAATTTTAACGTAACCATCATCTCTGCAGGATAGAAAATATTACCGGCGTTGGCTCACTGCGAGCATTTTTTCCGCCAGAATATTGATATCAGCGGAATGAAGGATTTTTTTTGGGGCTCCGTGAAGTGCTGCCTGAATCATAGCCAGCCCGACATGCTCGGTGGTAGTCAGGCGATGGGGTATAAATAAACTGAGTACGGGATACAATGGCGAGAGTACAGCGTAAAAGGCTTTGTAAATAGGAGTCTTCGTAAGGGCACCTTTTACCGGTTGAATATAGCCGGGTCGAAACATATACGCGGCGCGAAAAGGCATGGCTAACAGGGCATTTTCAGTTTTCCCTTTTATCCTGGCCCAGTGCATAAAACTTTTTTCGTTGCTGTCTGTCCCTTGGCCACTGATATAGCAAAAGGTCATTGTCGGGTTTTCTGCAAGCAGCGATTCCGCAACGTGTATTGTGAGCGAATAGGTAAGCCTTTCATAGTCTTCCTTTTTTAAACTGGCTGCTGAAACCCCCAGGCAAAAAAAGCACGCATCGTATCCGTGTAATTTTTCGCGAATCTGGGAGATGTCCAGGAAATTCTGGTGCAGTATTTCTTTCAATTTGGGGTGGTGCATACCGCAGGAGCTCCTTCCCAGCACGAGTACATGACTGACTTCAGCCCTGTCAAGGCATTCTCTTAACGTGCCGGACCCCAGCATTCCCGTGGCGCCCAAAATAATCACTCGCATAAAAAGATTCTAGAATCCGGACTCCGGTCAATATGCCGGCGATGGAAAGTTAACAAGTGTCTATTCAGTTGTCAATATTCCCGGCGGGATTTAACTGCGGTTGCCAGTTGCGACTTATCTTCCAGCTGCAGTTAACAAGTCTTAACAGGCAATCGTGAACCAATCAGGCTTTCCGGAGTTTACTGAAAAATCTTTACTATGACCGTTTTATATATGGCTTTGCTCTTCAGTACCCAAATCCTCTTTGCGGGTACAGCAATTTCATCGGGCAGCCAGAGCGCCGAAATTGCCGTTTCGGAGGTGACAGCAGGTGTTTCTTTTACACTGGCCAATCGTTCCTTGAAATCCATCCCACTTCGAATTCCGGGGGTTATGAATCCCAACCTTTCACCCATGTCCGACAGTGGGGTAACCCTGGCTGTTGGTCAGAAAGTCTTCTTTTTTGAAGGGAAGAAGCAGTATTTGTTGCTGACTGTTGACCCGCAAATGCAGGGAAAAAAACTGATCGTCAACGAATTGATTAAAGAAAGACTTCTTGAAATCCGCGCTGAAGAAGGATAGCGATACAAAAAGTTCCCACGGTTCCCCGGGTCATTTCGGCAATAATATCGTCAGCTTCTTCTTGAACTGATTACCGCAGTGGGTTACCATTAACGATGTCCGGATTTCCCATCCTGCCTTCCCGGTACGCGGCGATGCATTGGTGGATCTGCGCTTCATTGTTCATCACAAAAGGACCGTAAGCAAATACCGGCTCATTCAGCGGTTGGCCCCCGAGCAGAAGAAACTCGGTATCACCAGGGCTGAATAAGTGAATGATTTCTCCGCCGCGCTCATACAGAGCAAGTTGGTGAGCCTCGAGCGTCTTGCGATCTTCCAATTCCAAGGTGCCGCTAATGGAATAAAGAAAGGCGTTGTGCGCAGGGTTAGTAGGGATGTCGAGTCTGGCGTTGGCCTTCATGCGAATGTGGTAGTAGAAGGCCGGGGAAAGCAGATCTATTTTCGATTTGGCGTTAAATAATTCCCCCAGGATTACTTTAGCCGAATAATTTTTTTCGTTGATTTCATCCATGTGATCCTTCTGGTAAACGGCTGTGGATGGCGCGATGAGTTTGTATTGCGCCGGCATATTTAACCAGATTTGAAATCCGTGGTAGTTTCCGCCTGAATCGTAAAGTTTCATGCCCGTTTCCTCCATGTGGATAGCACCGCTGCCCGAGCTGAACATCATAAAGTCCCCCTGACCAACCTGGAAATCATAGTTTAAACTATCCTTATGATGGCCACTTCCCTCAAGAAAGTACGTGGTCGGTATCACGCCTGCATGCGGATGTGCATCAACCCGCAGCGGATCAGCGCCAGGTTGCAGGTTTACCGGTCCGAATTCGTCCAGCAAAACATAAGGCGAGACATAATCCTGCTGATCACCGGCGAAAGCTCGCAAAATAGGCAGCGTACCAACTTTGGTCCGATCTGAATTCAGGATGCGGTACACTTTTCGGCCGGCGGCGGAAGCCATCATGCCCGATCCGGCATTCATAAGAATCGGTGTGGTTACCGTGGCGCCCAGGATAGCGGAGCCTTTGACAAAAGAACGGCGTTTCATCGTGATGGTTTTACACGTTTTGGAAGACTGACAATTTAACGTTTAACCATCGAATTCAGTTCCGGTGTGTTCTAATTGATTTCAAACAAATTCAGGATGCCGGGTCTAAAAGGAGTTGCATATGGTATTCATCCAACAATTGGCCATTGACCAGGACGGCGGCTTTTTCAGCGCCATAGGTCTGAAATCCCAGAGATTTGTAAAGCGCCATGGCAGGTTCCTGGGTGGCCACCACACACAATTGCACCTGTTGAAGGCCGGGAAGGAGCGACTGGTTTTCTAAAATGCTTTGCATCAGCTTTTTGCCAATGCCCATTCCTCGGTATTCCGGAACCACATAAGTACCCCAGATCGTGGCTTTGTGTCGCACTTTTGGATGGTCTTGCCGAATTATGGCGGCCATTCCAACCATCGTATTCTCTCCGTCAAAAGCGCCGTTCACAAACCGGTTATGGTCGTGTACAATGCGGGAAGCAAGTTCTTCTTCGGTCAATTTCTCGTAGTCTTCCGGGGTTGCCAGAAACGCAGTGGGAGAATTCCGCAGTGCACTAAGACGCAGCGGATGCCAGGCCTCCAGATCGTCAGGAGTGAGTATCCGGTAGTGAATCATGTTCGGGATGAGGGTAAAGAACGCCGGTAAGAATGCTGCACAAATCCATTAGGATAGGTGGGGGTCTTCAAATGTTGCCAGTGGAGATCGCCGTCAGTGAAGGGCTATTCTACGGAAGGTTTTTGCGGCGGCCTTGGAGATTTGTGTCGGGGAACGTCAGCCCGGGGCGACCGGGCCTGAGGTTTTTCGGATGCCGGGGAATCAGAACGCCGCTCCCCGCGCTGCTTCATTTTGATATACACTGCCGTATGTTGCCCGCCGCGACCCGGGCGCTCATCTACGTCGAAAAGGCTGGTAGCGGCAACCAGGCCACTTAGCCTTGCGTAGCCGTAATTCCTCGGGTCAAAGTCGGGGCTTTGCTTAGCAATGTTGCTGCCTACGGACCCCAGTTCAGCCCAGCCGCCGTCGTCGGCAGCAGCCGTTGTAGCACTCCGCAACAGTTGAACCAAGCGCCGGTCCTGTCGAAGTTCCTGGCTGTTTTTGCGTTTGATGGCACCACCGCTCGGGCTCTCATCTTCTTCTTCATCGGACTTGGCGAACAGGACTTCGTTGTAAATAAACTTGTCGCAGGCGGCTACAAACGGTTCCGGAGTGTGCCGTTCACCAAAGCCGTAAACGGTCAGTCCTGATTCCCGGATCCGGCTGGCCAGCTTAGTGAAGTCGCTGTCACTGGAAACAATGCAAAAGCCATCAAACTTACCGCTGTACAACAGGTCCATCGCATCAATGATCAGCGCTGAATCGGTAGAATTTTTGCCCTTGGTATAGCCGAACTGCTGTATAGGCTGGATGGAATGGGGAAGAAGGACATCTTTCCAGCCCTTCAGCCGGGTATGGGTCCAGTCTCCATAAATCCGCTTGACATTGGCAGTACCGTATTTGGCAATTTCCGCCAGCAACGCCCCTGCCAGTCCGGGTTGGGCGTTGTCAGCGTCAATGAGTACAGCGAGTTTTTGTGTGGCGTTCATCGTCGAAAGGGTTCATTAGTACTTCCCTAAATTAAAAAAGTTCGAATGGCCTTGGCTATTCGAACTCACCGGAATAATCCGGTAAACAGGGCTGCTGCCAGCCCCATTCGGATGTTAAACCGATAGGGGAAAGTAGCTCAGCGATTACCAGCGGGATCCGCCGCCACCGCCTCCGCGATATCCGCCACCGCCGCCACTGCCGCCGCCGCCGCCGCGGTATCCACCGCCGCCGCCACTGCCGCCGCCGCCGCCGCGATAACCTCCACCGCCACCTCCACCGCTGCCACCTTGACGGGGCTCCCGGGGACGCGCTTCGTTGACTTTCAGGGCCCGGCCACCGAAGTCCTGATCGTTCATGCCCTCAATTGCGGCTCTTCCTTCATCGTCGTTGGGCATGGTGACGAATGCGAACCCGCGCGGACGACCGGTCTCCCGGTCCATCACGACTGCCACATCTTCGACTTCTCCGAATTGTTCGAATGCGTCGCGAAGATCGTCCTCGCTAGCGGAGAACGGCAGATTTCCAATGTAAAGCTTCATGCAAGTAATTAAGTAGGGTGTTCCGACCGGACTTTTTAGTGGCCGGTTCACCTTTGGATTGAAGGGTAAAAGTACGTTTTCCACCGTAGGGAGATGCTTTTCAACAAATATTATTTTTTATTGGTAGATAATTATTGTTTCATAAATTATTAAAATCATGCGAATTGGTATCTGCAATGCCCGTTTCATACTGCGAAACCTGCCGGGAATTTTGTTTTTTCAACCCCTGAAACCTGCTCAATTTTTTGATTTTTCTCCCGAATGATCCTGATCCAAATCACGTTAGAATTCCTTTTTCAGCTTGAAGAGTTGGATCGCTCCGAAGAAATTCCGGGTTTTTACGAGGTTGAGGATGCTGTACTCACCTTTCCCTCCATCTTAAGAATATTTAACACAGCGAAAAGCAATCGCAACGCCGGGGTTTCCTAGATTAGGTGTTCACCAGATAATCAATTTAAAGATGAGCAAGGAAAAAGTTCCCCAAGGGTTCCATTCGGTAACACCTTATCTCGTTGTAAAAGATCCGGCAGAAGCCATCCATTTTATGCGCGAAGTCTTCGGAGCCACAGAACTGATTGCACCGATGCATCGTGAAGACGGGACAATCATGCATGCAGAAATGCGGGTCGGCAATTCCCCCATTATGATTGGCGGAACATCCGGTGATTGGCAACCATCTCCGGCAATGCTCTATGTGTATGTCGAAAATGCGGATGAAGCCTATAACAAAGCCCTGCAGATCGGCGCTACCAGCATGATGGAGCCCGCCGATCAACCACATGGAGACCGTTACGGCATGGTCCGCGATTCGCAGGGCAACCAATGGTGTATGGCCGAAGTGCTGGAGCAATTGACCGAAGCGGAACTCCGTTCCCGTTACGGTCAGTCATGATCATCAGGGGCCAACAATTTACGAGGATGGTGTACGTCGGGCATATCGTCCGAATTGCGTAATATTTGTACTCATGGACAATCGCAACCCCCTGACCTACGAGGCTGCCGAAATTCATTTTAAGGAACTCCTGTCTCAGGATCTCGATGAACGGCAGCGATACGACCGGTACACGACTGATGACATGTACACCTGGAGCACGGTTTTCAGTAACCTGTTCCACCGGGCCTGGCCAAATCGCGCTCATCCCGAATTTCTTGACGGCGTAGACCGCCTTCGCCTCATGTACCACGTTCCAAAAGTCAGCGCCGTTTCCCGGAGGCTGGAAGAACTGGTGGGTTGCAAACTCTATTTTGTTGAAGGACACACAGACCCGACTACGTACCTGCTGAGCATAGCGCGGAATTACTTCCCCGTCACCGTTTGGCTTCGCAAACCCATCCAGATCGGTTATATCGAAGAGCCGGATATGGTTCACGAGGTACTCGGCCACGCGGTGATGCTCAGCAACAAGCTCTATTTTGAACACCACCGCCGCATAGCCCAGGTATTCCTGGATATCATGAAGCACGAACCGATGAGCACGGTGACGCTGCTGGCAGAATGGATAGCGCGTTTTTACTGGCGCACTATTGAATTCGGACTTACCCGGGATGATTCCGGACGTGTGCGGGTTTACGGGGTCGGCATCCTTTCTTCCGCAGAAGAAACCATTCGCAGCCTTGAACCGGGCGCTTCGCATGTGTACCTCCCCGACGATCCGCACC
>JANNSM010000155.1:0-1773 GCA_031402635.1 Bacteroidota bacterium
TGATTATGCCGGCGCACACCAGGGGTGCAGAAGTGTCATTCTTCAGGAATACTTTGGGGAAAAGGCAGAGCCCTGCGGCCAATGCGATCTTTGCCGGGAGCGCGCCCGACATCCTGACCTTCCCGCTACCATTGAGGCATTGCGCAACCTCTTTAAACAGGGACCCCTTCAGCCGGCTGAAGCGGTGGAGCAGATGAGACCCCGTCAGGACAAGGAAGTATTGCAGGCGCTGCGCTGGTTGCAGGATCGCGGGGAGCTCCGGCGTGGTTCGGGAAATACGCTAATTTGGAACCCGTGACGAGGCTGGTCTTTACCGTGACCAATGATTTGAGCTACGACCAGCGTATGCAGCGGATTTGCCGGAGCCTGAGTCATGCCGGTTACACGGTTATCCTGACCGGTTTTCTGAAACCCGGATCGGTGCCGCTGACCGAACAGCCTTACGCGCAAAAGAGGCTGAAACTTCGCTTTACCAAAGGCAAGTTATTTTACCTTGAATACAATTTCCGGTTGTTCTGGTACTTGTTGAAAACCAAACCGGATGGGGTGATCAGCATAGACCTGGATACCCTCGGGGCGGGCTTTCTCGCTTCGCGGTGGTTGAAAAAGCCACTGATTTTTGATGCGCACGAATTTTTTTCCGAACTGCCGGAAGTGGTTTCCCGGCCGCTGATCCGTTGCTTCTGGGGGGGGCTTGAACGCCTGCTCTGCCCGCGCGTGATCCACAACTACACGGTCAGCCGATCCGTCGCGCGGGTCATGGGGGAGCGGTACGGCCGGCACTATGAAGTATTCCCAAATTATCCGAGGCTTGACGCCACTGTTGAACCTCCAGCGGAAAAGCCTTTTTCCGGCGAAAAGCCCTTCGTGCTGTACCAGGGCGCTCTCAACCAGGGAAGAGGTTTGGAGCAAGCTATAGAAGCTTTTCGAGAACTGCCGATTTCGCTGCACATCGCCGGTGGTGGGGACATCAGCGAAGAGTTGAGAGCACAGGCGGGCACACCGGAGCAGACCGGTCAAGTAAAATTTCTGGGATATCTCACCCCCGAACAGCTCCGGCAATACACGGCCAGGGCATGGATCGGTTTGAATCTGCTGGAGAACCGGGGATTGAGTTATTTCTACAGCCTGAGCAATAAGTTTTTTGACTATCTGCACGCGGGAATTCCCCAGATCGCCATGGATTTTCCGGAGTACCGGGCCATTAACGATCAAACAGAAGTTGCAGTACTGATTGCCTCACCCGATCCCGCGCTGATCAGCCGGGCAATCAACGCTCTGCTCGAAGACCCGGTCAGCTATGAACAACTTCGCCAAAATTGCTTCGGTGCGCGGCGTTTGTATTGCTGGGAAAACGTGGAACCAGACCTTCTGGCTTTCTACCAAAAGATTTTTTTTGATACTCCTTCCGGCAAACAACAACTGCAAAATAAGTTTCCTTCTGCATCGGCAATAAACGCCTTAGAACCTAAAAACTCCGGGCAGCCATGAGTGCGCAGTTGCATGTGGTGGCGTTTAACGTGCCCTGGCCCCCGAATTATGGTGGAGTGATTGATGTTTGGTATCGCTTAAAAGAGTTGGCGGCAACCGGACTTCGTCTTCATATTCATTGTTTTGATTACGGCCGGGCAAAATCTGCGGAATTGGAGCGGCTGGGTCGCGTTTATTATTATCCGAGGCGACCGGCCTGGAGTGGTTTTCTCAGTACTGAACCCTACATTGTTTCTTCAAGGGCTTCCGTAACCCTTTTAAATAACCTGCTTGGCGACGAAG
>JANNSM010000156.1:0-7395 GCA_031402635.1 Bacteroidota bacterium
TTCCACTAGCAGGAGTTGTGACTTTATAAACATCCTCATCGATTGAATTAAGATTCATCCCATATGTGATTCTGCCAAAAATTGCATCACCCAGTTCGACTTTATATGCAAGACTTTTTATACTAGGTTCATCCAGGCCGCGGATGATGCCTCTGATGTTTTCACCAATCCAAGCGGAGCCCCTCGCAAAGAGTCCATCAAAGTCTCCGGTAAGTCCAACGAGGGCGATGCGGTCAACGGTCAAATGGAATTCCGGGTTGCGCGGATTCCTGATCCTTACTTCTACTTCGGCGACCGCAAGACGGGTGGTATTTCCAAAGAATTTGCGCAGGGTCAGGCCGGGGTTATTGCCCGAAACCCTGACTTCGTTTTCGATCTGCCGTACAAGGTGGTCAGTTTTGACATGATTTACGCACCACGCAGCGGGCCGGTCATTTCAACATCAGCAACCGGCAACCGGTTCTCCGATGAGCAAAAAACGGTATTCACCAGACTTCGCGGGGGAGATCGCCTGTTCTTCTCCAATGTGAAGGTGCGTATGCCGGATGAAACCACCCGGGAAATCAGTACCAGTTTCACCATTCTTTAATCGATTTTCATGAAGATCCTGCATGCTTTTCTAACCCTTGGACTTGGCTTTTGTCTGGCCAGTCCGCTGGTGGCCCAGCCACTTGCGGATCCCCCGCGGGACAGAGCTTATGAAGAGATCACCTTCGAAGAGCGCAGGGCTATTCCCTACGATAATCTCCGCGAAGCGGACATTTTCTGGGAGAAGCGCATGTGGCGGGTTATTGACTTCAAAGAGAAGATGAACCTCCCTTTCGCCTACCCCAAAATGCCCCTCGCTCAGGTGCTCATTGATATGGTCAAGTCGGGAGAAGTCACGGCCTTCAACCCGCTGGATGATGAATTCGCGACGCCTTACACGGCCGAGCAGGTCAATGGCAAGCTTTACCGGGTGGATACCATTTCCATCTTCGATCCGGATACCTACGAGGAGACCCGCACCCCGGTAGAAAGTTCTTTCGACCCGGTCTGGGTTTCTAAACTCTGGATCAAGGAAGATTGGATTTTTGACGAAGAAACCTCCACCATTGTCTGTCGCATCGTTGGGATTGCCCCGGTTCGGGAGTTGGTTGATGAGGCTTCCGGTATTGTGATCGGCGATGAATTGATGTTCTGGTTGCACTATCCATCGCTGCGGGAATATTTGGCCACCAAGCCAGTGTTCAACAACTTCAACGATGCCGTCCGGATGAGTTGGGAGGATGTCTTTGAAATGAGGATGTTTTCCAGTTACATCATCAAGGAGAGCAACGTGTACGATCGGACTGTAGAGAACTACGCCACCGGCATAGATGCCGTGTTGGAAAGCGAGCGATTGAAGGAAAAGATCTTCAAGTTCGAGCACGAACTTTGGGAGTTCTGATTCCCGGTTAACTGACCTATAAATTATTCTTGAAAAGCGGGACACCAAACGTCCCGCTTTTTTCGTTTTGCCGGGGATTCGCAATGCTCTTTACTGACGCCTTGTCCGGGAGCGAACTGTATCTTTTAAGCCGGAAAACCCATGTAGTCCATGATGAACTGTTTTGTTTCATTGCGCAGTCCGGTGTTTTTTCTGACCGTGATTTTGGCAATGGCCAGGGTGAGCGGTCAGGCGCTAACAGGACCAGCCTCAACCTTATTGACCCTGATGGACGGGGTGACTTTACAGGCTGAAGAGGCATTGCGGACCGATGCATCAGAAGCGGCTTGTGAGGGCTGCGCATTGATCTTGCGGGATACCGAAAAACTGAGGGCAATGCGGCAAACCTTGCGGCAGGACCTCGATCGGGTGTTTGGTCTGGCTGGCACACCGTTGGCCAATTCCGGACCGGATAGCACCGTTTTACTTGGCCGGTATCAACTGGAGGAATTGTTACTTCCCCTCCGCGATTTTCTGCAAACCAGCCGGCGGGATTTTGGCGGCAGCGATCTTTCTGGGTTTATTTCCGATCCCGCAGCAGGCCGCTATTCATCACAACAACTTGCAGCGCTCCGCGCGACCTTGGAGGGCATTGCCTCGGTTCAGCATCGCGATTGCCTTTATTCTCTCCGCGTAAGACTGGCGGGCGCGATGCCCCAGCCGGTGCTGATTGTGCCGGCAGCGCTCAATGTGCTCTACACCGGCGTGGAAAATCCCCTGCGGGTTTTCGCTGCCGGGGCTGATCCACAGTCTGTGCGGGTGAGTGGGCCCGGCGTGCGTTACGATACGGCCAGTGCCCAGTGGTTTGTCAAACCGGTTTCGCCCGGAACAATCACCATTTCTTTGAACGGGCAGGCACCGGGGGGGCAACCGGTGCAGGGAAATGCGGTCTTTGAAGCCCGGCGGGTACCGGAACCATTGATCTACATCGGCGGCCGGGCGGATGGAATCATTGTCAAAAGGGATATCACCGGACAGTCTGGCATTTCTGCCCGCAATGATGATTTCATGTTTGCCGCGGGTTATACCATCAACGGCTTTGAGATGGTCTATACTCCGGAATACGGTTCGCCGGTCTCCTCCAAAACGCCAGGCAATAAATTCACCGAAGAAATGCTGGCGGTCCTTAAACGGACCAATCCGGGAGACCGGCTGTTATTCAGGGTTGCCGTAGCATTTCCGGACGGATACATCAAGACGCTCAGCCCTCAGTTTTATGTTCGGTGAGCGTAACCTCCTATAATTTATCACGGCTGCCCTTCGTTATTAATTCCTATGAACGGATCCGGACCACGCAAAAGTCAAGCCGGGGCTGCAGGAGAATCTTCTTTTTTTCCGAGTAGTTTTTATCGGCTCGCCGCGACTGCCCTGATTTTTAGTCCTCTTTTAATTATTGCTCAATCCCAGCCCGTAGTACCGGAAGAAAACGGTTCGGGATCACTGCCTGAGCGTCAAAAACATATATTGTCTTATTCTAGTCTTCGGGAAGCGGATGTTTTCTTCTGCAAGCGGGTGTTCCGGAGTTTTACCGCTTGTGAGCATGCAAATGCCCATCTGGAATTGGCGCCGATGACATTGCCGGAGGTGTTGATTGATGCCGTTGGTCATGGACAACTTCGCGCCTTTACACCCGGGCTGGCAACGGGCCTGTTTGGTGATCAGGTGGATACTGCCCGGTTCAAAACCGTTGATCGTGAAATGGGTTTGTGCCCGGGCGTGGTGCATCTGGCGGAAGACTGGATTTTTGATGAAGCCCGCGGGGAAATGTACCCGCGGATTATCGCCATAGGGTTGTTGCTGGAATCCGCGCACCCTGACGGATGCGCACACGATGGCAAGGAGGTGTTCTGCTGGATTCCTTTTAACGAAGCGAGGACCCTTCTCACAGGGCACATGGCTCGTATCCCGCTGCAAGGTCAGGAGGCGTTGAGCTGGGACGATGTGCTGGTTCTTCACGCGTTTTCATCCCATGTGATCAAGGAATCCAATGTGCTGGATCAGTCCATTTCAGATTATGCCAGCGGCCGGAAGGCGATAATGGAAGAAATCAACATTGAACAGAATATTTTCCGGTTCGAAGACACTTTGTGGCCCGAACAATAACGGCTTGTCTTGAAAGACCCCCTTCGCCATACTACTCAATGACAATGCGCCGGCGGCTGTGAAGGGGTCTAAGGAGCTCGCGCGCGGCACGCCGCAGGAACGCTACGCCAAGGCCCCCGTCGGCATCAAGGCGGTATGGACTGGTCCAGGTTTGCGTCTCCGGTTCGTCAACGTATCGCAGTTTTCCGAAGAGTGAAAGTTTTAGTGCCAAACGCCCGTATTCACTCTCGCGGGTTGCCTTGCGATCCATCTGGTCTTCGCCGGGATATCCGCCAACCCGTAAGGCATCCAAACGGCGGAATGCCATGTTGAAACCCATGACATTGACAAACTCATGCCGGACCGAGCGGAAACTTTGGACCGGATCGCCGAAAAAGCGATAGAGGACGAGTTTCCAGTGGGGATACGAAATTCCGGGAAGGAACTGATAGCTGCCGTAAACACAACTGACTTCCGGACAATCGCGGAGGATAGTCACGAGCGCCTCCGCCCAGCCTGGCGGATAAAGCGTGTCTGCATCCGCCGAGAGGATGTATCGGCCGCGTGCCCTTTCCAGCGCCGTCTGGCGGGCATAACTGATGCCCGGACGGTGCTCGTGAAAAACCGACAATCCACAGGCCGTAGCAAGTGCAGCCGTGCTATCCGTAGAATTGTTGTCAACCAGGATGATTTCTACCGGCCAGGGCGCCTGAAGCCTGCTTAAGGATTCTAAGGTGCGAAAGAGGGTTTTCTCCTCGTTGCAGGCGGGTAGAATAATGGAAACCTCCGGATCGGCAACCCGGAACCGGGCCAGGCCGTCGCGGACTGCCCCGAGGCGTTGCCACGATGGATGAGCCCAGTCAGGCTCTTCGGGAATCAGGACACGCAGCCAGGAGGGAAATTTGAAGAGGGAAAGCACAGCTTTTGTTTACGCAAAGCCAACGTTGCGTGTTGCGTGTTTTGCGCCCGCCGCGCTCACTGCCCGGCCCGCGGCCACGCCGACCCTCAGCATTCCCGGCCCCAGTGGAGAAACAGGATCCGGGCTCTGGCTTCGCCGGCTACCTCAGCGATCTGGTCAAATCCGGCTTCTTTCAATTTGGCCACCGACCTAAACTTGCGGAGCAGTTCTTCGCGGGTTTTGGGGCCGATGCCGGCTATACCGGTCAGCTCGCTGTTTTTCAGCGCGCTCGCTGAACGCTGGTTGCGGTGAAAACTGATGGCGAAACGGTGCGCCTCGTTGCGCAGTTGCTGGATCACTTTCAGACCGGGCGAGCGTTTGTCTACCAACAGCGGCACAGAATCTCCGGGGTAGTAAATTTCTTCCAGCTTTTTGGCGATGCCAACAACGGTAACCTGTTCGCGTAGTCCGAGTTCTTCGAGCGCATCCACGGCTGCACTTAACTGGCCCTTTCCGCCGTCAATTACCACAAGCTGTGGAAGGGACTCGCCTTCATCGAGCATGCGGCGGTAGCGGCGTCCGACGACTTCGCGCATGGAGGCAAAGTCATCCGGCCCGGTAACGGTTTTGATGTTGTAATGGCGGTAGTCTTTCCGTGATGGCTTACCATGCCGAAAAACGACCATCGAAGCCACCGGATCGGTACCCTGAAAATTGGAATTGTCAAAGCACTCCATGTGCTCGGGAAGTTGCTGTAGCCTGAAGTCCTTCATGAGTATTTCCAACACTCCTTCGCGGCGATTCTTTTTTTCGCGCTCTTCAAGGCGGCTGACCCGCTCCGACTTTGCCTGCAGCGCATTGCGCAAGGCCAGTTCCACCAGTTTGCGTTTGTCTCCCCGCTGCGGAACCGATTGCCCGATGGCAGACAATCCATAAGCTTCGTCATGCAATGACATGGGAAGGAGCAATTCGCCCGGAATGCCGCCGGCTTCTTCCAGAATGCGCGTGATGGCGTATCCGAGCAGTTCCTCTTCCGGTTCATCCAGTTTTCGCGAAACTTCCACCACCCGTGTTTGAACCACCGTGCCCTGCATGACCCGGACAAAACCAACAAACGCCGCGTCATCCAGTCCGGCTATGGCAAAGGCATCCACGTTGTCTAACGATGGACTGACGATGGTGCTCCGAGCCTGGTAGTCTTCCATATTTTCCAGGCGTTTCCGGTATTGCTCGGCGCGTTCATATTCCAGTTTCTCTACGCACACCTCCATTTGTTCGCGCAACCGGCGCTTTACCGGCGCAAAATTTCCACGCAGAATATGCCTGACTTGCGCGATGTTGTCGAGGTATTCGCTTTCCTGCTGCCGTGCTTCACAAGGTCCGAGACAATTCCCGATATGGTATTCGAGGCAGATTTTGAATTTGCCGGAATTGATATTGCGCGCGGTCAGCGAAAGATTGCAGTTGCGGATCGGAAAAATGGTGAAAAGAAACTGCAGGATGCCCCGTGTCTTCTTGGCCGAAGTATAGGGTCCCAGGTATTCGGAGCCGTCCTGAACCAGCCTGCGGGTCATGAAAATCCGGGGGAAGGGCTCGTTTTTTATGCAGATAAAAGGGAACGATTTATCGTCCTTGAGCTGGATATTATAGCGCGGCTGAAATTGTTTGACCAGGCTGTTTTCGAGCAGCAGCGCGTCTTTTTCCGACGCCACTACGGTGAATTCCATTCGCTCAATTTTCCGCACCAGCAGCCGGATGCGCTGGCTGTCATATTGTGTGCGGAAGTAGGAACTTACCCGTTTGCGAAGATCTTTTGCTTTGCCGACGTAGAGCAGTTGGCCGTCAGCGTCAAAATACTGGTAAATACCAGGCTGACCCGGAATATTGGGCTGGATATCCTTGAAGTCTTCCGGGCTCACGGTGGGTAACGCTAAAGCTCGTCATAAGGATCACTGCCTTCATCCCCGCTTCCCGGTTCGTTGTACTGGCTGCAATTCAATTCAATTTCCAGATTGTTGGGAACCGGGAAGCGATCGCCGGGCTGAACACCCAGTTTGCCATCGGCAAGAACCTGACGAAGAAAATTTCCGTAAATCGGCAAAGCCATGTTGGCACCCTGGCCCAGGTTGATGCCCCGGAAAGCCACGACAGGGTCATCGGCTCCCACCCAGACTCCGCCAACCAGGTTGGGCAGGATACCCATAAACCAGCCATCAGAGTGTTGCTGTGTGGTACCGGTTTTTCCGGCGATCTCAATGCCGCCGGGTAATTCCCCGTAAGGGCTGCGGCGAATCCGCTGACCAGTGCCGTATTGCATGACGTTTTCGAGCATGCTCAGCATCACGTAGGCATCCTGGGGTTTCATCACCTCTTCGGTATTGGCTCCGAAATTTTCGTACAGAATCACGCCGTTTTTATCCTCGATCCGGCTGACAAAAACAGGTTCGGTATAGCCGCCTTCATTGGCAAAAATGGTGTAGGCACCCACCATCTCATATAGTGATATTTCCGGTGTGCCCAGACAGATTGAAGGCTGGTTGGGAATTTCCGCTTCGATACCCATTTTGTGAGCCATGTCCACGACCGGCTGCGAACCGATTTTGTCCATGAGATAGGCAGAAATAAAGTTGACCGAGTTGGCCAGCGCCCAATAGAGTGTCACCATCTGCCCTTCCCGGTCATGCCCCGAGTTTTTAGGGGTCCAGCTTTTGAGCAGCCCCCAGCGCGGGTCGCCGGCCTGAAAAGTTACCGGCATGTTCGGCACCTCCGCACAGGGATAGTATCCGGCCTGCAACGCTGCCGTGTAGATGAAGGGCTTGAAGGTTGAGCCAACCTGGCGACGGGTGTTTTTGTTGACGTGATCCAGTTTGAAATGGCGGTGACTGATTCCCCCGACCCAGGCGCGGATAAAACCTGTTTCCGGATCCATGGCCAGCAACCCGGCGTG
>JANNSM010000157.1:0-13561 GCA_031402635.1 Bacteroidota bacterium
CCAGGAATAACTGAGGATTACAACTGTTAGTCCGAGTATTTGTTTAATGACATTGGTCATACCGGAACTCAGGCTTGAGATGGTGTCCATATGCCGGTAGTGCCGGACACCTTTATACCATCCCCAGGCATTTTCGAGCAGAATGAGCAGGACAAAACCGGGGATGGCGTACAGCAGGATTTCGCCAAAAGCTTGCATAAAGAGAGAGTAGGATTGACATTGAAGTTACAAACAACGGGTTAGAAATGGAATCCAAATCACCCCTAATCGGCGTATCTTTGCGCCGTTGACATAATACCAATTTTGAGTACGATCCAGACCCTTTCTCCTGACAGCAGGCCCACTACGGCCGCTCCGCCTTATGTGCGTTTCAACCGCAAAGATCCCCGCCAGTTTCTTAAAACGTTGCGGGAGAACGTCAATACGTATTTTGAGGAATATCAGGTAAGCCGTACCGCCGACTTCCGTATGGGCATTAAGACGGCGGTTATGCTGGCGATGTTTTTTACCCCCCTGGTGTTGATTTACGCGGGTGTTTTGCCCGGTGCATGGGCCTTGCTGCTTTACGCAGTCATGGGCCTGGGTACTGCAGGTATCGGCCTGGGAGTCATGCACGACGCCAATCACGGATCGGTGTCAAGGCGCAAATGGGTCAATGAAGCCTTGGGTTATACCATGAATCTGGTCGGTGGCAGTTCGTTCACCTGGAAAATCCAGCACAACCTGTTGCACCACAGTTATACCAATATTTACGAACTGGACGAGGACATTCACGACAAGCCCTTCCTGCGCCTGAGTCCTCACGGAGTTGTTAAACCGCATCACCGCTTCCAGCATATCTATGCGCTGGCGCTGTATTGTCTGGCCACGCTCAGTTGGGTAACGCTAAAGGATTTTCGACAGTGGAATGAATACCGCAAGAACGGCCTGACCGCAAAGGCCGGCTTTGATCCGCGCCGCGAACTGATTATTATGAGCGCAACCAAGGCTGTTTATTTTACGCTGTTGCTCGTTCTGCCGATCGTTTTGGGTGTGAATGCCTGGATTGCCGTGCTGGGTTTTGTACTGGCCCACGCGATTGCCGGTTTCGTGATCACGGTCATTTTTCAGCTCGCTCACGTGGTCGAAGGACCGGATCACTTTGTTCCACATCCTAGCGGCACTATGGAGAACACCTGGGCAATTCACCAGTTGGGCACCACGGCCAATTTCGCTTCGCAAAGCGCCCTGGTGACCTGGTTCACCGGTGGTCTCAACCATCAGGTGGAACACCATCTTTTTCCGCACATCAGCCACCTTCACTACCGGAAGCTGAGTGAGATCGTGCGCAACACAGCTCGCGAGTTTGAATTGCCGTACTACGAGCATACCAGTCTTTGGAGCGCCCTGGTCAGCCACTTGCGCGTGCTCAAATCACTGGGCAATCCAGAGCTGACATCCGGTTAATCCGCCCTAATTTCTCCCGAAAAAGATAGATTGTGGCAGAATGCGTCAAACGCTGTTCATAGCCACGTTGAAATGTTATTAACTGTTTTGTTTCCAACGCAGCCTGGTTTCATCCGCAGGGCTTAATGCCGTAATTTCCCGAACGCACAGCACGCCCATTTCGGCTGATTATTTTCAAGTGGCCCGCACGGTTTTTTAAGAGGCAGGAATTTTACAGCCAGTACCTAATGCCTTGAATGGCGTTGCAGACGTTTGATTAAAGCAATCATGTCTTCCACAAAAAAGAAACAAACTGACTTATTGAGCACGGCTGTCGAATACACCGAAGCCCATGTTCGCACACTGGACTGGATCGAGCATATGCGGCTGCGGCCGGGCATGTATATCGGTAAGCTCGGTGACGGCTCAACTCCGGATGATGGCATTTATGTGCTACTGAAAGAAGTTGTGGACAATTCCATTGACGAGTATATGATGGGCAATGGCAAGAAGATTGATATCATCGTCGCACCTGAATTTGTAGAAGTTCGGGATTACGGCCGCGGCATACCCCTTGGCAAAGTCATTGACTGCGTCAGTAAAATGAACACCGGCGCTAAGTATGATTCCAGGGCATTCCAGAAATCGGTAGGTCTCAATGGGGTTGGAACCAAAGCCGTTAATGCGTTGTCCAGGAAGTTCAAGGTCTCCGCTTTTCGGGAAGGTCAGGTCAAGACCGCTTTTTTTGAAAGGGGTATGCTGGTTGAAGACCGTAAAATTTCCAAATCGGATGAACATGATGGAACCTATGTTCGCTTCGAGCCGGATGATCAGATTTTCAAACACTATCATTTTCGCCCTGAATTTCTGGAAGATCAGTTGTGGAATTACGCGTACTTAAACTCGGGTCTGACCCTTGTATTTAACGGGCAAAAATTCTTTTCCAAAGACGGTTTGCTTGATCTCCTCCGCCGAAAAACCGACGAAGAGAGCAATCGCTATCCGATCATTCAGCTCAAAGGCGAGGACATCGAAGTGGCGCTCACTCATGGCAATCAATATGGCGAGGAATATTATTCGTTTGTAAACGGACAAAACACGACGCAGGGGGGCACTCACCTTCAGGCATTCAGGGAGGCACTGGTTAAAGTGATCCGCGATTTTTACGGAAAGCAATTCGAAACATCGGATGTTCGCGCTTCCATTGTCGGGGCAATAGCCATCCGCGTTCAGGAACCGGTCTTTGAATCACAGACCAAGACCAAGCTGGGCTCGACCCATTTGTTTCCTGAAGGACCGGCTGTGAGAACGTTTATCAGCGACTTTCTGAAAAAAGAACTGGACAGTTATCTGCACCGCCATCCGGAGACTGCGCAGGCTTTGCTGAAACGGATTCAGCAAAACGAACGGGAGCGCAAGGAAATAGCGGGCATTAAAAAACTCGCCAATCAACGCGCAAAATCGGCCAACCTCCACAACAAAAAGCTCCGCGATTGCCGTATTCATTTCACCGACAGTCGTTCCGGCAAGGACGATGACCGGCGGCTTGATACCATGATATTTATTACGGAAGGAGATTCTGCTTCCGGTTCCATTACAAAATCCAGGGATGTTCAGACCCAGGCGGTTTTCAGCCTCCGCGGTAAACCCCTCAACTGCTACGGGCTTACCAAAAAGGTCGTGTATGAAAACGAGGAGTTCAACCTCCTTCAACACGCGCTGAACATTGAGGACGGATTGGAAGGGCTGCGCTACAATCAGGTGGTGGTGGCAACCGACGCCGATGTGGACGGGATGCATATTCGCCTGTTGCTGCTTACATTCTTTCTGCAGTTTTTTCCCGAACTGGTCAGGAATGGACATCTGTTCATTTTTGATACCCCGCTTTTCCGGGTTCGAAACAAACAGGAAACGCGCTACTGTTACAATGAGGAGGAAAAACAGGCAGCGCTTGCTGCGCTTGGACAAAAGGCGGAAATCACGCGTTTCAAGGGCCTGGGCGAAATTTCCCCGGACGAATTTGGCCGTTTCATCGGTTCCGATATCCGCCTTGAACCGGTCATCATCAACAAGGAATACAGCGTGGAGAAAACGCTGAGTTACTATATGGGCAAGAATACTCCGGAGCGCCAGCAGTTTATTGTTGAACACCTGCGGGTGGAGAAGGATATGCTGCCTGCGACTTCTCTCAGCGCAACGCCGGAGAAAACCGGAGAGGCTGTAGCGGGCTGAAAGGCCAGAGAGTTCTTTGTCCAATTGCACCGTAAACCATGCCGAAGAAGAAAAACACGGATAAGCCAGACACTGCAGATAAACGGATAACCGGATCAGCAGCAACCCGTTCAGGCAGCGGTGGTCAGGACACTATCAACCGCTCTGTTTCCGTTTCCGGACTTTACGAGGACTGGTTTCTTGACTACGCCAGTTACGTGATCCTGGAACGGGCGGTTCCCCATGTTTTAGACGGCTTTAAGCCGGTGCAGCGCCGCATTTTGCACGCGCTTCGCGAAATGGATGATGGCCGTTTTCATAAGGTAGCCAACGTTATTGGCCAAACGATGCAGTACCACCCGCACGGTGATGCGGCCATCGGCGATGCCTTGGTGAACCTGGGCCAGAAAGAGTTGCTGATTGACACCCAGGGAAACTGGGGTGATATCCGCACCGGAGACGGAGCGGCTGCCCCGCGCTATATCGAAGCCAAACTCAGCAAGTTTGCGCTGACCGTTGCCTTCAATCCCAAAATCACGGAATGGCAACTCAGTTATGATGGACGAAAGAAGGAGCCGATTACCCTTCCGGCCAAGTTTCCGCTTTTGCTGGCGATGGGTGTCGAAGGTATTGCTGTGGGGTTGGCAACCAAAATATTGCCCCACAACTTCCGGGAATTATGCAAGGGATCCATCAAAATTCTGGAGGGAAAAACGGTAAAACTGATGCCCGATTTTCCTACCGGAGGCATAGCCGATGTCAGTGATTACCTGCAGGGAAGGCGTGGTGGGAAAGTTCGAATCCGGGCCTGCATAGACATCGTTGACAAGAAAACACTGGCCATCAGGGATATCCCTTTCGGAATTACCACCGCTACGCTGATGGATTCCATTGTCAAAGCCAGCGAGAAAGGGAAAATAAAAATTAAGCGAGTAGTTGATAATACCGCGGCTCAGGTGGAGATTCTGGTTGAGCTGGGTCCCGATGCAAGCCCGGAGGTCACGCTTGATGCTCTTTACGCCTTTACCAGTTGCGAAGTGTCCGTTTCGCCCAATGCCTGCGTCATTCTCGATGACAAGCCCCAGTTTCTGAGTGTAGAAGAAATTCTTCACATCAACACGGAGAATACCCGGGAGTTGTTGCGCCAGGAACTCGAAATCAAGAAACACGAGCTGGAAGAAAAATGGCATTTTGCCTCCCTTGAAAAAATCTTCATAGAAAACCGGATCTACCGGGATATCGAGGAGTGCGAAACCTGGGAAGCCGTCATCGAAGCGATTGACCGGGGTCTTGATCCGTTCAAACCCCGCTTAAACCGCGAGGTGACTACCGAAGACATCGCTAGACTTACGGAGATCAAAATCAAGCGTATTTCCCGTTTCGACAGCTTCAAAGCCGACGAGCACCTGATAAGTCTTGAGGAAGAGCTTGCCGAAGTGAAGCACGACCTCAAACACCTGACTCCTTATGCCATTGCCTGGTTCGAAAACCTGCTCCGCGATTACGGTGACGGACGCGATCGCAGGACCCGGCTTCAGGATTTCGAGACGATCCAGGCGGTATCGGTGGCTGCGGCAAACGCCAGGCTTTACGTAAACCGGGAAGAGGGATTTATCGGGCACGGCCTAAAAAAAGATGAACTGATCGGCGAATGCTCCGATCTGGACGACATCATTGTGATCCGCCGGGATGGCGTGATGATGGTCACCAGGATTGCCGAAAAGAAATTCGTTGGGAAAGACATATTGTTCGCTGGTGTCTGGAAGAAGAACGATGAGCGAACCACCTATAACCTGATCTATGCGGACCTCGCCGCAGGCCGCAATTATGCCAAGCGCTTTCAGATCACCTCCATTACCCGGGACAAGGAATATCCCCTTGGGGCTTCTGACAAAACCAAAGTTCTTTATCTGACCACCAATCCCAATGGCGAGTCGGAAGTGGTCCAGATTCAACTTGCTCCAGGTGTGCGTGCCCACACCAAGACGTTAGACTACGATTTTGCCACCCTTGAAGTCAAAGGCCGGGCTTCAAAGGGAAACATTGTCAGCAAGTACGCGATCCGGAAGATAACCCGGACGGAAATCGGAAGCTCAACCCTCGGCGGTCGAGCCATTTGGCTGGATGACTCGGTGGGCCGGCTAAATACGGAAGGCCGTGGCCTGCCGCTCGGTGAGTTCGATACCGGTGATCAAATCTTCGTGATTTACCGCGATGGCACTTGTGAATGGACCGGATATGAACTGACCAATCGGTACGATATGGCCCGTTTGGAACGCATCGAAAAATTCGACCCTGAAAAAATCTACAGCGTTGTGCACCAGGACGGCGGCAGCAAAATTTGGTATGTCAAGCGTTTTCAGTTCGAGGCGGGTGTACCCGGCCGCACCTACTGCTTCATCAATGAAAGCCCCGGGTCCCGCGTCGGTCTGATCACCAGCGAGCCAGAACCTGAAATTCTGTTTTCTAAAAAACCCAAAGGGGGGATCAGGGAAGACTACACCCTTCGCCTTGACCAGTTTATTGACGTCAAAGGCTGGAAAGCTCAGGGCAATAAGCTGACCTCGGACACTATCGTGGGCAGGATCATTCTGCAGGGACAGGAACAGGAGGAAACACCCGCCGAAGACCTGAAAAAGAGCGTTAAACAACCTTCCGCTGAGCTGCCCCTGGCGGAGGAGCCCGACATATCGCCGGCGGGCAGCCAGGTGGAGTGGGATTTAGATAAAGGCACCCGCAAAACCCAAAAGCCGGTCAACAGCAAACCACCCGCAAAAGGGAAGGGAAAAGGAAAGGGCAACAGCGGAGGTACCGGTACCCTTTTCTGACGGTTGCTGTAACAGCCCCCGGGCCGCGCCGTATCTTTGGATGATTAGCCTGTTTGAGGGGCCCGGAAAAAGGCGTAAAGCAAGCTGCAATTATCATGTCCGTAAAAAAGAAGGGCGAAAACTACGATCTGGTCCAGAAAGTCAGGCGCCGCCTGAACCTGATGTACAATACCCAGGTGAATATGCTCACCCGGCGGGGCACTTATGACGACATCGCTATTTATTGCATGTTTATCGGTTACCCGCGCAGTGGCCATACGCTGATCGGTGCTTCGCTGGATGCCCATCCTAATGTGATCCTCGGACACGAAATGGATGCCCTCAAGTACGTGATGAAAGGGGAGAGCCGCGATAAAATTTATTCAAGGCTGCTGGGCATGTCAAAGACCTTCATCAGCATCGGGGGGCAGTGGATGGACTACAACTACAAGATTCCGGGTATGTACCAGGGCCGGGCCACTGAGCTAAAAGTGATCGGCGACAAAAAAGGCGGCGGTTCCACCAACAAGATCCGCCGAGATCCCGCGCTGCTGGACAAAATCAGCGCGCTGGTGGGAGCCGGAAAAATCCGCATGGTCCATGTGACCCGCAACCCTTATGACATCATCACCACCCGCGCCAGAGGCGGCAACCTGGTCATGGATCAGGTAGGCGAAAAGGAATTGCGCCAGGGTGCTGACGATTTCTTTTTGGAAGCCGATACCGTGGCCATGATTAAAAAGCGCGGTTTCCGCGTGATTGATGTTTCGCATGAAGCATATATTGCCGACCCAAAAACGGAGTTGCGCAAATTATGTCAGGCTCTCGATCTGCCGGCATCCGAAGAATACCTGAACGCTTGTTCAGCAATAGTTTTTGACAAACCCAAGAAGAGCCGCCTTGGCATTAGCTGGCCGGAAGCGCTGAAAGCCGAAGTGCAGCAACGGATAAACACCTACGATTTTCTCTCGGGCTATACCTGGGAGAGCTGAGGGGATCCCGGAGCTTCGATTTTACGGGGTTGAAGGCAGGGCGGGTCTGTTCAGGCGGCTGGTAAAGAAAGACTTGCGCGGATTTGGTCGTTGCCGACCCTGCCGGCTCTGTCAAAGCGCCCTTTCTACATGATCAGCGGACCAGCTCGCGGAAGCGGTTCAACATTTCCGGTGAACTCCATTCCGCCATGCCTACCTTTTTGTAAACCACTTCACCCTGCCTGTTAAAAAGAAGGGTAGTGGGGAATGTAAAAACACCGATATCCTTAAGGCTGGCCGTGCGCCACAAGGGCAGACTACCCGGAAATTGATTCCGGAATTCACCCAGCAATGCCGCCGGCTCGTCAGAGACCATGGCAAAAACGAACCCCTCCGCTTCGAGCGCGGTCTTTGCGGCTTCCAGATCGGGTATTTCCTGCCGGCAGGGCCCGCACCAGGTCTGCCAGAAATTGATCAGTACGGGCTTGCCTGCCCATTGATCCGGGTTCAGCGCGTGTCCCTCCAGATCGGTGAGCGGTAAAGAAGCCAGTGCGGGCTCCGGGGCAATGCGATACCGGTCATAATACCACCAACCGGCAATTAGTGCCAGGATCACGAGAACGCCAGTAAGCAGAGAAAAAGGGAGTTTTTGGAAAAACATGCAGATCGTTGAAATGTGCCACGAAATTACCCGCAACCTTTCGTTTACAAGGACATCCTTACTTTGTGGGGTGTTTTGAATTTGCCGGGAGCTTTTCGGCTTACACCAGACAATTTAACCTTTGGCCATGAGTGCGATTCCGCTAAACCGTTTCAGCAGCGTGTTTTTGATGCCAATTCTTGCACTGCTAATCATGCAGTCCTGTACCCGTCAGCCGGAAAAAAAGACTACCGACATGGAAGCCATTGTCGTATTGGATGAACTCTACCAGGATTACCGGGATTTCTGCATGCGCAATTACCCCGTCTGGGCTACCTATGAGGGTGATCACCGGTTTGACGACCGCCTGACCGATATGAGGCCGGAGGCATTCGCCGCCAGAACAGATTCGATTGAAGATTTCCGAAACCGGGCCGCAGCGGCTGATACCACTTCACTGGATGGCCAGGCATTGCTAAACCGTTCGCTTTTTATACGGGAAATGAACGAAGTCCTGGAGTCGGAAATTTTTCACAATGAATATGAACCGTTCAACCAGCAAGGTGGCCCCCATATTGATTTTCCCCAGATCATAGAGGTACAGCCGTTGAATAATCCCGACGATTATTCGGCCTACATTTCCAGGTTGAATAGCTTTCCCTTGCAACTTCAGCAAAGTATTGAACTCGCACGGCTCGGGATTTCCCGCGGCCAGGTACCCCCGCGCTTTGTCATGGAACAGGTTGCGGAACAGTGCAAAGCCATGGCGAAGGACAACATGGAAACTTCCCCCTTTAGCAAGCCTTTGCGGAATCATCCCGAAGTGGCTGGCGATGCATTTGACAGCCTTTTTGGCGTGTTGAAAATGCATATTGAAGAGCGGATCAGCCCGGCGTATGCCGGACTCGCGGATTTTATTGAGCGTGAATATTTGCCTGCTTGCCGGGTAGAGCCCGGTATTTCTGCCCTTCCCGACGGTGCGGCACGCTATGCCCATGCCGTCCGGTATCACACCACGCTGCCGCTGAGTCCGGATGAAATTTTTGCCATCGGTCAGCAGGAAGTAATAGCGATCCGTGCAAAGATGAATGCGTTGATTCAACAGATTGGATTTGACGGCAATCTTGAATCGTTTGTAGCAGACCTTCGAACAAATCCTGAATTTTATTATACCAGCAAGGAACCGATGATGGCCGATTACCGGGCTATTCTTGACCGTATGGATGCTGCGCTGCCCGGTTTGTTTGGCCGCTTGCCCAAGGCTCCTTATGACCTGAAGGAAATTGAGGATTACCGTGCGGATAATGCTCCGCAGGCCTACTATTACTCCGCACCGGAAGACCGTTCCCGACCGGGCTATTTCTATGTGAACACCAGCAAACTTGATTCGCGCCCCCGATATACCATGACTGCACTGGCTCTGCATGAAGCCGTGCCCGGGCACCACCTGCAAATAACTATTGCCCAGGAACTGGAAAACCTGCCCTGGTTCCGCCGCAATATCAGCAGCACGGCATTTGTGGAAGGCTGGGGGTTGTACGCTGAATCGCTGGGTTATGAAGCCGGATTGTACGACGATCCCTACCAGCATTTTGGCGCGCTGACCTTCAGCATGTGGCGTGCCTGCCGGCTGGTTGTAGACGTTGGGTTACACACCAAAGGCTGGAGTCGGGAGCAGGCCGTTGCTTTTATGATGGCGAATACACCCAACAGCGAAGCGGATATCCGCTCAGAAGTGGACCGTTACATCGCTTGGCCTGGTCAAGCCCTGGCCTACAAAATCGGCGAACGGAAGATTCTGGAACTAAGGGCAAAAGCGGAAAAAACACTCGGTTCGCGTTTTGACCTTAAAGCATTTCACGATCGGTTGCTCGAACAGGGACCGCTTCCTTTGCCGCTGCTCGAAGAGCGGATGAACAACTGGATCGAGGCTTCGCGTGATGGGAGTATTTGAAAACAAATGATCAACAGCACAAAGTGCTATTGGGCAGCTTTGTCAAGGTACTTAACACCAACTCCCGGCGGATTGCATGCTCCGATAGCCTGTTTTCAGATGCTTAGTCTGGCCACCTTTTCAACCGCTTTGGCAACTTTGAAGGCCACCACTTCATCCAGGCTGGACGGGATAATGTGATCCCGGCTGATTTCTTCTACCGAAGAAGCGATAGCCTGTGCCGCAGCCATTTTCATATCCGGGGTGATCCGGGTTGCCCTGGCGTTGAGTGCACCCCGGAAAATGCCGGGAAACCCCAATACGTTATTGACCTGATTCTTTAGATCACTGCGACCGGTTCCGACAACGGCCGCGCCGCCGGCAATAGCCTCATCCGGCATGATTTCCGGCACCGGGTTGGCGATCGCCAATACAATGGAATCCTTTTCCATGGTGCGGATATGGTCAGCGGTCAGCAGGTTGCCAACGCTGACCCCGATAAATACATTAGCGCCAACCAGGGCATCGTAAACACTGCCTTTCTTGTTTCGTCGGTTGGTGAAGGCCAATAATTTTCGTTTGGATTCATTTAAGTCGGTCCGGTCCGGGCTGATGATGCCTTTGGAATCACAGACGACCAATTCGCTCACCGGATGGCAAACTTCTACGCTTTGATTTTGGCATCGAAGCATGCGCGCGATGGCAACACCGGCGGCGCCGGCGCCGTTGACCACCACCTTCAATTCCCCAAAGTCCCTTCCGGTAACTTTCGCGGCATTCATTAGTGCTGCCAGCACAACGATTGCCGTACCGTGCTGATCATCGTGGAAGACGGGAATTCCCAGGTCCTGCAGGGCTTCTTCGATCACAAAACTCCGGGGAGCTGCAATGTCCTCGAGGTTGATTCCCCCGAAAACCGGAGCAATTCGCCTTACCGTATCGATGATTTCCTGCGTGTCCTGTGTGTCAAGGCAAATTGGGAATGCGTTGATTCCCGCAAATCGCTTAAACAGCATTGCCTTGCCTTCCATAACCGGCAGTGCTGCTGCCGGACCGATATTGCCCAGCCCGAGGACCGCCGAACCGTCCGTGACAATGGCCACACAATTTCCTTTCATGGTATAGCGCCAGACATCATCCGGGTTGGCGGCAATCCTCCTGCAGGGTTCGGCAACGCCCGGGGAGTAAACCAGTGAAAGTTCGTCTGCCGTATTGATATCCAGTTTGGTCTTGATCCCGATCTTGCCCTTCAGCATTTCATGCAGGGCCAGCGAGCGTGCGTAAAGTTCTTGATCCATGTTAAAATTCAGGGGAAAGGAGGAAGTGATGTTGGCCGGAGTTGCCGGAACCGAAAAGCCGTAGTTCTCGAGAGCACTTGAAATCTTTTCAGGATTCGGCGGCCTCTACCCGAAAAACCACCTGCAGGTAGTTGTTAATGGCGCCAATTGGTTTTAATCGCAGGCGAAAAGTGCGGATAAAGTCCTCAAATGCCCGGAATTCATGCAATGGCACACCGAATTCGTCAAAAATCAGGAAATCTCCAGGTTTGAGGTGCGGGTACAACAGTGCTAGCGGGTAAAGTGCCGAAGTGTATAAGTCGCCATCCAGGTGCACGATGGTCTGACGACTCAGGTCCAGTTCCGGCAACGTGTTGGCCAGGGTATTTTGAAACAAGCCTTTGATGAATTGAACCCGCGGGTCGGTGATATCGGGAAAGTTTCCACCGAGTGAAAAAGTGCCTTCCGCATAAGTCCCGTATCGCTCGGGCAACCCTTCAAACGTATCGAATCCCCAGAACCGCGAATCCGGATGTAAGTTATGTTCTGTCCACCAGCGCATGGAATTGCCACGCCCTACACCGAATTCGACATAGCTCAGTGCGCGTTCCGTTAAGCCTTCCTGTGCGGTGAGAAAGGCGTACAATTTCAGGCGGTCTTTGTGGTTGGGGCGAGGATTGTAAAAATCGTTAAACAGCAGATGATGCTTGTTTTTGGCAGCCCAACCGGAGAGCCGGCTCAGGTAACCCGTGTAGATCAGCAGGTCGGCAACCGGACCCAACAGCCGGTGAAGTCCCAACCGGATAAACCAGGCTTTAACTTTCCGGATGATGGCGATCGTGTTCATTGAATAGGGAATACAGCAAAAGAGAGGGTAACCGAAAATAAAAAATTAAAATAAATAGAATAGTCTAAATTGTTCCTCAACAAAATGTGCCGCAATAAAAAAGGCAATGAAAACATTGCCTTTTTGAGGGAGGTCGGTGGCGGAGTCGAACCGCCGTACGAGGTTTTGCAGACCTCTGCCTGACCACTCGGCCAACCGACCAAAACGGCCTTCGGAGTTATGAATACTGAAGCGCCGAAGGGCAAATTTAAGCAAAATCCCGGCGAACATCTATTCTACCCGGAAGTACCGTCAGTACACATCAGATCTTGAGAAATCTTATGCGTCATCGCTGTCCAGCTCCACATAGGTTCGCGCCACTTCGCCTTCAATTGGCGGATTTAATTTGGTAATCCTGACTTTGCAGTAGTAAACCTGGGGAAAGTGACTTCTGACCGACCGGTAAAGCATTAAGGCAACGTGTTCGATGAGGTAGGAACGCCCTTCAACAATCTCTCTGGTCAATTGCCAGATTTCTTCATAATTGACCGTTTCGTTCAACGCATCAGACTCGGCGGCAGCCTGAAAATCTGTATCCACATACACATCGGCGATAAAGTGATTTCCCACACGCCGCTCGTTGTGGTAATAGCCGTGGTGGCCGTAGAATTTCATGCCTTCAATGGCGATTCTGCCCATAGTTGATCTATAAAGGAAAAATAACGAAAAAAGGGGTCCCGGTTTGCCCTGCAAGTTAGGCTGATCGGGCGGACAACTACCTCATCGGGTCCCAGTCTGGCAGTGAAATTCGTACCTTCGCTTAGCTAAAATTAACCTGCACGTGATTATCCAAAAGCCTGCCGAAACAACCCACAAAGCGGCCAAATCAGACCTTTTTCAGGGTGTGGATTACTACCTGACCGATGAGTTGTACACCACCGAACACAAGCTCGTTCGCGATGCCACCCGGGATTTTGTCAAACGGGAGGTTTCCCCCATCATTGAAGACTATGCTCAGCGGGCCGAATTTCCGCGGCATTTGCTACAAGGTCTGGGCGAAATCGGTGCATTCGGTCCACAAATTCCCGCGGAGTATGGCGGTGGCGGTTTGGACCAGATCGCTTATGGCCTTATTATGCAGGAACTGGAACGCGGTGACAGCGGCATCCGTTCAACAGCCTCCGTGCAGGGCTCCCTGGTCATGTACCCGATCTATGCATACGGTTCGGAAGCCCAGAAACACAAGTTTCTCCCCAAACTGGCCAGCGGCAAAATGATGGGCTGTTTCGGGCTTACGGAGCCGGATCACGGTTCTGACCCGGCAGGCATGACCACGCATTTTGAAGACCGGGGAGATCATGTATTGCTCAACGGGGCAAAAATGTGGATCTCCAATGCGCCATTTGCTGATGTTGCTGTGGTCTGGGCTAAAAATCCGGAATGCGTGATCAAAGGGCTGCTGGTCGAACGG
>JANNSM010000158.1:0-6639 GCA_031402635.1 Bacteroidota bacterium
GGTAAATGGTCTGTATCCTGCTTTTTCGCAAAGGGCGCTGCAGTACAATCAGCGCGACCAAAAAAACCAATGCCGCGATCGCGCTGTGAAGAACAACCGGTTTAAGCACCATGGACAACAGGAAAACCGTTGTGATATAAGCGCCAACCAGAACCACGGCAATGGAAAATCCTTCGCGGTAAAGGACAAACAAGAAGGACGTAAAAACCAGCGCCGAGCCCATGTCGCCCTGCAAGATGACGAGTAACATCGGCAAGCCAATCACCGCCAAAGCGCCGGCTCGGGAACGAAGATCGCGCATGGAAACCCCCGGAATGCTCAGGTATTTTGCCAGCGCAAGGGCGGCAGCATACTTGGCAAATTCTGAAGGCTGGATTTTAACAGAACCGAACTCGAGCCAGGCTCGTGCTCCGTTGACCTCTTTAGCAACGAGAATAACCACCACCAGGAGCAACATGATCAGCCCGTAAATAACCCAGGCGAATCCCGGGAAAAACTCACTGTCAAAAATCAGCACGATTACCCCGAGCACCAGAGAAAGGATAATCCAGATCAGTTGCCGCCCGTGAATTCCACCGAAATCAAACAGGCGGCTGTTGTCCGGTCCGTACTGAACGGCGAAGATGATCAGCCAGCCGAAAAGCATGATCAGCAGGTACAACCCGAAGGTGATCCAGTCAATCTTGGCCCAGACGCTGCCTTCGCGTTTCATCGAGGTTTGGGTTGAGGTTAAGGTTTCGGATTGGGTTTGACCGGTTTTGGATTGCCGTTCGGCAGTACGGCAACGACGGGTTTGGGCACATCTGCAGGCTTATCCCCGGGCTTCAACGGCGGGATTTTGGGTTTTGCCGGCGTATCGGTTGGCGTATCGGTTGGCGCCACGGCCGGTGGATTCTCGCCCGGAGTTGGTTTTGGCGTGAGGAAATCCCCTTCGAACATCTTTTTCTCCTTGGCGAGTTGCTCGGGCTCCGTGATTTCCCGTTTCAGGTACTTCTCAATCATCAGGCCGCAGATGGGCGCTGACCAGGAACCTCCCCAGCCGGAGTTCTCCACGATGGCCGCCACGGCAATCTGCGGGTTTTCCACCGGGGCGAAAGCAATAAACCAGGAATGGTCTTCCCCGATCGGGTTCTCGGCGGTTCCCGTTTTTCCCCCGACCAAAATACCGGGTACCTGAGCCTGACGGCCCGTACCGCCGCTGACCACCATCGCCAGGCCTTCCTGCACGATTCTTAAAACTTCCGGGTTAAATCCGGATTCATGGCGAATCCGGTAGGGTGCCAGAATGCTGTCCGAGTTTTCTACCTGCTTGACCACATGAGGACTGTACCACCAGCCACCGTTCGCGATTGCGGCAATCATATTCGCCTGCTGCAGCGGCGTGACAATCATTTTGTCCTGACCGATTCCCAACGTGATGATGGTACTCGCCTTCCAGGATCCGGCATTGTAAGCCCGGTCGTAATCGGCCACGGTGGGAATGTTACCGCGGATTTCGCCCGGAATATCAATGCCCACGCGTTCTCCGAGCCCGAATAAGTTCATGTAATCCCGCCAGTGCTGGAACGCCTCTGCCTGCGTGGCATAGCCCTTCTGGTCCATGAAAAGTTTGAAAGTGGCGCAGAAATACGCGTTGCAGGAGGTTTGGATAGCGGACTGAACGGTTCCGCACGAAGGGTGGCTGTGGCAACCCACACGCAGCCCGCCGAGGTGGTAGCCGCCATTGCAGGCGTAAAAGAAATTGACGTCAATCACCGAGTCCTGGAGGGCCAGAGCCGCCATCAGCGGTTTGTAAGTTGAACCGGGGGGATAGTAGCCCTTTAGTGCCCGGTTGTTGATCGGGTCGGTACCGCTCATGCGAAGGGCTTTAAACCCTTCCCCGCGCTCGCGGCCAACCAGCAGGTTGGGATCGTAAGCCGGGCTGGAGACCAGTGCCAGGATCTCTCCGGTTGACGGTTCAATGGCCACAATGGAACCTTTCTTGTTGCGCATCAGCATTTCGCCATACTGCTGAAGCTCAATGTCAAGGGTCAGGGTAAGGTCCTGGCCGCGCACTGCGGCAGTATCCCAGACTCCACCCCGGTAAGGTCCGGCGGTGCGGTTAAACTGATCTACCAGCACGTGCCGTACGCCCCGCCCCCCCCGGAGCACCGGCGCGTAAGTCTGTTCCACACCGGTGCGGCCGATATAGTCGCCCGCACGGTAGTACCCCCCCGATCGGCGGATATCCGCTGAATCCACTTCGCCGACATAGCCCAGCACGTGCGCACCGGCCTTGTGCGGATAACGCCGGATGGTTCTCACTTCCGGAAAAAAGCCCGGGAACTGGTATAGGTATTCCTCGGCCCCCGCATAATCCGCCGCCTTGATCTCTTTGATGAAAAGACTCGGTTTGCGCCACGAATATTTTTTGGCTTTTTCGAGCTGCTTCACAAAGGTGGACTCATCAATGCGGAACAGCTCGCAGAAACGAGCCGTATCCATTCGGCCCACCTGGTTGGGCACCACCATCACGTTGTAAACCGGTTCATTGTAAACCACCAGCACGCCGTGGCGGTCGTAGATCAGGCCGCGTTCGGGGTAGATCACTTCGCGGCGCCGGATCCGGTCGCCGGCAAGCTCGCGATAATCCGCGTTGAGCACTTGCAGGTACAACAGGCGAAGGGCGAAGACGCCAAACACCACCGTAAACAGCACCAGCACAACCACTGCTCTTGAACGGCCGGCAAAGGTCTCTTTCACCGGCTCAGGCTTTTTCGTTCAAGCGGAGGACCAAAAAGGTATTCCAGCATCACCACCATCCCCAGCGAAATCAACCCGCTGAACAGTGTGTGAAGAACAATCCTGCCGATGGCGGCGAAGCTGAAAATCTCCAACGCAAAATAGGCCGTGTGATGCGCAAGCAAGAGGATGGCCGCATACGAAACGAACCAGACCGGTCCCAGGCTCGCAATCCTCGGGCGGTCACCGGATTCATAACCCGCTTTTGGCGTGAGCATATCCGCAACATGAGGACGCAACCAGGCTACCAACACCAGTGCGGCGGCATTGAGTCCGGGGGTATCGCTAAAACTGTCGAGCACGAGCCCAATAGCAAACGCAAGCCCCAGCACGCTGGCCCGATTGGTGTCAAACGGCAGCGCCAGCAGGATCAGGGGATACACAAACGGTCTGGCCATGCCGAAAACATTGACCTGGTTGAGCACGGCAATCTGAAAGACCATCAGTCCCAGAGCGGCGAGGATCTGGCGCAGCAATTTAAGGTCTATCATTCGCTGCCGCGTTTTCCAGCGTTTCCAACTCTTGCTTCTGCAGGTAATTGACCACGTAAGCATAGCGCAAAGCCGAAAAATCGGGCTTCAGCGATACGTCAATCTCCAGAAAATAGCTGCCCGGCGCCTGCCGGACTTCTTTGACTTCGCCAACGGGAATGCCTTCCGGGAACAGCGTCCCGAAACCCGTGGTGAAAACTTCGTCACCGGGTCTGGGTTGCACGTGGCCTGGAATGTCAATCAGTTGTACCATGCGGGGATGTTTGCCGTCCCAGGAAAGACGCCCGCTGATCGCGGGAATAAGTGGCGTTTTTGCGACGCCACCGGAGTCTGCGGCCAGGCTGGCTGCCACGCGCTCGGCCACATTGACCGAACCGCTTGGCCTCAGTGCGGCACTGGTTGAAAATTTACTGTGCAATACCGACATCACCACCGAAAAATGTTCACTAACCGCCACAACTTTTCCAACAATGCCCTCCTCACTGATCACTCCCATGTCCTGGCGGATGCCTTCGCGGCTGCCCCGGTCCAGGGTAAGGTAATTGTTGCGGCCTGTTACGGAGTTGTTGATAATTCGAACCGGGATATAGGTATAAAGCTGGCGGTAAAGCGAATCATCCACGCAGCGCTCGTTGACCGAGTCAATCATCCTGGCGTTGGCCAGCATAGCGCGGAGTTTTGCATTTTCTGCGGCCAGGCTGTCATTCCGGTCGCCGAGCCGGGTATATTCCACCACGGCGGAGTAGCGCAGGTAGGCATTTCCCGCCATCTTGTTGGCCGAATAAAACACCGAAGCGTTGGGGTATTCCGCAGACCGGAAATAGAAAATCAGACAGACCACCTCCAGCGCCAAAAAGAGAAAGAAGGCGTGGTAGCGTAACAGGAATTTCAGGAGGTTCCTCATGCCTTCTTCGGGCGGTGTTCAACCGTCCCCTGACCTGTTTTTTTCACAGACGCGGCGGCGAGAATTACATGTTGATGAACAGCGCCCGGTAAAGGTCGCGGTTTTTCAGCGCGATGCCCGTACCCCGCACCACGGCGCGCAACGGATCATCCGCAACGTGAACCGGCAGTTTGGTCTTCTGGGCTATGCGCTTGTCCAGCCCGCGCAACAGTGCGCCACCCCCGGTCAGGTAGAGGCCGGTCCGGTAGATATCGGCGGCCAGCTCGGGCGGGGTGGTTTCCAGCGCCTTGAGGATGGCTTCTTCAATCTTTGAAATGGATTTATCCAGCGCGTGGGCAATTTCCGAATAGGTCACTGTGATCTGCTTGGGAATGCCCGTCATCAGGTCGCGGCCGTTCACCGGAAGGTCTGCCGGAGGATCTTCGAGCTCTGCCAAAGCCGAGCCGACGTTAATTTTAATCTGCTCGGCGGTGCGCTCGCCGATCAGCAGGTTGTGCTGGCGGCGCATGTAGGCCACGATGTCTGCCGTCAGTTCGTCGCCGGCAATGCGAATGCTCTGGTCACCCACAATCCCCGACAAGGCGATAATGGCAATTTCCGTTGTTCCCCCGCCGATGTCAATAATCATGTTGCCCACCGGCTCCTGAACGTCCAGACCAATTCCGAGCGCAGCGGCCATCGGCTCCTGAATCAGGTAAACCTCTTTGGCTCCCGCCTGCTCTGCCGAATCGGCTACAGCGCGCTTTTCCACTTCCGTAATGCCCGACGGGATACAGATCACCATGACCAGCGAAGAGCGAAAAAACTTGTTCTGCGAGTTGATCATCTGGATGAACCCGCGAATCATGTTTTCCGCCGCCTGAAAATCGGCGATCACGCCGTCTTTCAACGGACGAATGGTTTTCAGGCTTTCATGGGTTTTGCCGTGCATTTGCATGGCTTTCTTGCCCACGGCAATCACCTGACCGGTGCGGCGGTCAATAGCCACGATAGACGGCTCATCCACCACCACCTGATCTCCGTAAATGATCAGGGTATTGGCCGTGCCGAGGTCAATGGCGATTTCCTGGGAAAAAATGCTGAACAGTCCCATGCTTTGCTTACTGAGGGTTGGGCGGGGAAAAAAAGTCCGGATCATAATAGGCTCTACGTCCGGGAAATTGAAAAGTTCGCTTTCGCAATAGTTGTTATCGGTTGATTGTCAGTGCTTGAGTGATCAATTTGAAGGGTTAAGTTCGCTGATTTTAGGTCGAATTAGTGTTTGAAATGCCTAACGCCGGTGAACACCATGGCAATACCGGTCTGGTTGCAGAAATCAATGGATTCCTGATCCCTGACCGAGCCTCCCGGCTGCACAATCGCCCGGATTCCCGCTTCTGCTGCCAACCGCACACCGTCGGCAAAAGGAAAGAAAGCATCCGAGGCCAGCACGGCATTTTGCAGGTCGAAGTTAAATCGCTTCGCTTTATCCAATGCCTGTTGCAAGGCATCAATACGGCTGGTCTGTCCGGTTCCGATTCCGATGAGCTGACGGTTGCTGGCCAGCGCTATCCCGTTGCTCTTGAGGTGTTTTACCGCTTTGCCGGCAAAAATCAGATCCAAAACCTGCTCAGGCGTCGGTTGCACGGTGGTCACCGACCGGAAATCACCGGCATCTTCAGCTTTTTGATCGGTTTCCTGCAACAACACCCCGTTGAGCAGGCTTCGGAACTTCAACCGCCCGAAATCTGCGGTTTTTTGCCGCAACATCACCCTGTTTTTTTTGCCGCTTAGCATCGCCAATGCGGCATAATCAAAATCGGGCGCAACGACCAGTTCGCAAAACAACTCGTGCACAAGGGCCGCCGTTTCCACATCCAACTTGCGATTGGCGATCAATATACCCCCAAAAGCCGACACCGGATCACCCGCCAAAGCCGCCTCAAATGCCTCTTTCAAGGTAGCCCGGGTAGCCAGGCCGCAGGGGTTATTGTGTTTCAGAATGGCGAAGGTGGGCTCGTCCGTGGCAAACTCCCGGATCAGCTCGGCGGCCGCATCAAGGTCCACCAGGTTGTTGAAACTCAACTCCTTGCCGTGTATCTGCTCAAACGCGTCCTGCAAGCGCCCATAGAACCGAGCCTGCTGATGTGGATTTTCGCCGTATCGCAAGGGCCTCGATTCACGAATATTGAGCGCAAATGAAGGGTTCAGTTCCGGTGAATGAGTCAGCAGGGCCGCAGCATCCGTTGTCCCGTTATCCGTGGAAGGGGCGGTATCGGTTGCCGCAGATTCATTTTTGTGCACTCCCGTCCAAAACCAATTGTGAATCGTTGTATCGTAATGACTGCTCTCTTCAAAAGCCCTGCAAGCCATCCTCCGCCGATCTTCCAGGCCTGAAGCGCCGTCCTGCGTCCGGAGAATGTCCAGCAATTCGTCATACTGGTCCCGGCTCGCGCAGACCAGCACGTGTTTAAAATTTTTAGC
>JANNSM010000159.1:0-8220 GCA_031402635.1 Bacteroidota bacterium
CGTCCGGGTTCCGGGTCAGGAGTCTGCGCTGAGCTTCGATTACCGTGCTCAGCAAACCCAGCTTCAGTTGTTTCTCAATGGCTCCGGAGCGGGACCGTGTTCCGCCCGGAAAGAAAAGGCTATGGCATCCTTCCTCCAAAGCCCCGGTGGAATAGGCTTTCAGGGCATGTAAATAGATCCGGTTTTTTTTGCGGCGGTCAACTTTGTAGGCACCAAGGCGGTTCATGAAATACGCCAGGATTCGTGCGCTGAATAGATTCAGACCGGCGCCGTAAATGAAAGCGGGCAGCCCGAGCGCATCAATCGCATAGCCAACCAGAATCGAGTCGAGATTGGAAAAATGGGTTGGCACCATGACCACTGTACCCCCGTCGCGAACAATCTGGCGCAACCGCTCCACATTACCATCCAGATGAACCCGGTCATGGATGCCGAGGCGGTTGCCAAAAACCCGGCTGAAATTCCGGTTTCCGGAGGCATTCAGCAGACGGTTAAAAGCGATTGGAAGAAAATGACGGGCAAACGTATAGGTCGGGATGTCAAAGTTGCCTTGTATTTCGCGGGTATAGCGGTTCAGGATTTGGTCAAGTAGTTCTTCCCATTGTTGCTGGGTGCCATTTTCCTGTTCCAGTCTGGTTATTTCAACGGCTAGACCGCTCCAGAATTTCTTCTCGTCCGGAGGGTCAACGCTCCAGGGTTTGCGGGTAAGCCGGATTTTTTCATGATACAGGGTATTGGCCAGCAAAGACCGGATGCTCTGTGTATTGCGGTTTTCCGTGCGCAATTCGCTGCCGGCTTCTGCCACAACCCGTTTCCGAAAGCGTTCCCGGTCTTGTGACAGGTGGTAAAGAGGCCAACTGCGGAGGTCAGAAATGACCTGATTCAATGGAAACCGCGGGGTCTTTGTCGCCTTATCGCTATCGGCCATAGGCCAAAGATACCGAACCGCTGTCAACCCCGATAAGGCTGCCGTATGGTCGGGGGGATTAGCAACTCGCATTGCGGTTTCTGCATCCCATGTAAGACGATCTACATGAAAGGTTGGGAAAATACCTCTGCAATGAAGACCTTTAACAGTCAGTCCGTGGCCTTCCCGCATTTCAAAAACTGTTTTAAAAGGGTGTATAATTTTGAGAAGTATTTTATTAATTATTTCATTAATCGTAGCTGTAGATAGCCGTGCTCAATTTGTCCTGAATGGTTCAGCCTTGGAATTGGGTGATGACTGCATACGTCTCACTCCGGCGTTGATCACACAGACCGGTTCAGCCTGGTATCCCGATAAAATCAATCTGTTGGAAGACTTCCGCGTGGAAACTGAAATCAATTTAGGGTCCAGTGATGCCGGAGCAGATGGAATCGCCTTTGTTCTTCAGCCGGTTTCTACGGCCATCGGTGCTTCCGGGGGAGGTCTAGGGTATTTGGGAGTAACCCCTTCCGTGATCGTAGAGTTTGATACTTTCCTCAACACTGAATATTCGGATCCCGCCTGCGACCACACCGCTATTATTTCAAACGGCAATCCTGCCCATACCGGTGTAACCTCCCTGGCTGGTCCGGTTAACATTCTCCCGGCATCGTGCAATGCCGAAGACAATACAGAACACCTGGTTTCCATCCGATGGTCGGCGGCATTAACCAGGCTGGATGTGTTGATTGATTGCTCGCCAAGACTTTCGTATACCGGCAATATCGTCAATACGATTTTCGGCGGAGACTCGCTTGTTTTTTTTGGTTTTACGGCAGCAACCGGCGCATTCAGTAACGAGCAAATTATTTGTTACCGTCGCCTTGACTTTGATTTTGCCCCCGCGACGATGACCATTTGCACGGGTGATACCGTGATGCTTGACGCCCCACCGGGCTTTAGTAACTATACCTGGACACCAGCATTGGCTATGGACGATTCAACCCTGGAAAATCCATCGGTATGGCCTGAGGTTTCCGTCACTTATATGGTAAGTTATGAAGATGATTGTGGAGAGTTATTTACAGATTCGGTGCAGGTGAACGTTCCAGCCGCGCTGACCATGCCTGATCTTCCGGCAGACACCACACTGTGTGAAGGGGATTCCATAATCCTGGGCGAAGCGTCATTGCCGGGATATACTTACCTCTGGTCCGACGGGAGCACGGCTTCTTCGATTGCCGTAAATACCTCCGGAACGTATACCCTCACCGTAAGTGACGGATTTTGCGATCAGGGGGTTTCGGCAATGGTATTGTTTCAGCCTTACCCAACGCTCAATTTGACAATGGATATTCTGCTCTGGTGTCCAGGCGATCAGCTTTTATTGGAAACCACAGGTTCCGCTGATGCCGTGCTCTGGACAACCGGAGCGTCAACATCCGACATCGCTGTGGAGACACCGGGTTGGTATGGGTTCACAGCTCTGACGAACGGTTGTTCAGTTTCAGATTCGGTACTTGTTTTCCCCGATGAGGTCTGTGATTGCCGACCTGTTTTTCCAAATGCATTTACCCCAAACGGCGATGGACTAAACGACAGATTTCGCGTACTCAACACCATCTCCTGCCCGTTTTCCGAGCGCTTTTCCCTGCAGGTTTTCAACCGTTGGGGGGAGATGGTTTTCATGGCCAGGGATTCCCGGATTGCCTGGGATGGAACCAGGCGGGGAGCTGATGCTGAGGCAGGGGTTTACGTTTATACCGCGTTTCTTTATTTCCCCTTTGAAGGCCTCCGCCGGATCAACGGTACCGTTACACTGGTGCGTTGATGGGTTTGACCTTACCTGGTAAGAAGCCTATTTCAAAACCTGTTCCAGACTGTAGAATCAATTGCCGGATGCGCTGAAACGATCCAGCAATTCTCCGGAAATGACCACAACCGAAGGTCGGGGAATTGCATCCCCGCCATCCGGCCAGTGACTTGATGGATCAGCGGCACTCGGTGAATTTTCACCCGGATGCTGGACACTCAGAAACAGAGTCCGGCCATCCGGGGCAAACCAAGGACCGGTCAGTTCCGCCTCTACGGGTGCGCTGGCTACCTGAATGACCTGCCCGGCCTGTTCGCCTTTTCGCGGCACAACATAAAGCCCGTTGTTGCCGAAGGCGGTGTAGGGTTCTGAGTTGAGTTTGGTTCCACTGATATCCGAAGTGAACCACAGATTCCCCTGCGGATCAAACGCCATGTTGTCAGGGCAGGCAAATCCGGTTGCTTCCCCGCCGGTCAGATGGGTTTCGTGCTGAAAACTCAATGCCCTGTGGTCCCCGTTTTCTTCGATCAGTTTCAAAATGGAACCGAACAAATTTCCCTTCGGCAGATTATTGGTCAACGAAACCAAAACGTGACCGGTCACCGGATCAATTTCAATGTCTTCGGGCCGGTCCAGCGGGGTGCCACCTACCCGTTTGGATGCCAGGCGGGCGCGGATCAGCACATCCGTCTGGTTCCTGAACTCACCATTGAGTTCCGGACGGCTGTGTACCAGCGGCTCCCAGCGGCCTGCGCTGAGGTTGGCCACGTAAAGTGTTCCTTCGCGAAGGGATCCCGGTACGGAGGAAACAAACTTGTAAAGGTGTTCATCGTTGGCGTCATCACCGGTGTAAACGACCACACGGCCGTCTGCAAGCGACACCACGGTAGCACACTCATGCGCGCATCGCCCGAGGGCGACGTGTTTGACGGCCTCGCCCGTTTTTGGGTTGACCTCCACCACCCAGCCATAATGTTCCGGGGGAAAGGGATCGTACTGGGACCAGCCTTCCCCGCCGGCGAGTTCTACCGGCAAACCTGTTTCCAGATTGTTCTCGCCGTAAAATTGATCGTAATTCTCCTCACAAGTTAAAATCGTTCCCCATGGCGTTAAGCCTCCGGAACAATTGGCCAGCGTGCCGATCGCTCGGTCAGAGCCCAGAATGGGTTCGCTCCAGTCAAAGGGAATTTCTGTGCGTCCGTGCACCCGGCGGTTCAGCGGATCGTTGGGGACGACCTCCCACCGATCTCCGGTCTTGCGGATATGCAACAAGCTTCCGCCTACCGCGAGTTGTTCGGCCGTAACCTGATCCCGGGTTTTTGGAGTCAGCCGATCCCATCCTGACACAAAACGACCGTCCACGTATTCGTGATTGACCCACAAGATGCCGTCATCCGGTTTTTCGGCATCAAATGGAATAAAGCAGGTGAAGTCATTGTTAAAACCAAACCGCTCCGTGGCATTAATCGGGTCATCCCATCGGATGAGCACCTGGCTTTTCAGACCTTCACAAAGTTCCAGCGCATCGGTGGACCGGGGCAACAACGGGCTGATGCGATACCCTTCTACAGGAGCGGAAACCGGCTTTTGCCGGCAACCGCTCAGCAATCCCGGAACCAGGATAAATCCCGCCGTCCCTATGCCCAGAAACTCCAGAAATGTTCGCCTGGGAAGGACTCTTACCGGATAATTTTCATTGTGGAATTCGGGCTGGCTTTGCACTCCGGGTTCGCTGTCTTCTTGTGGGGTCTGCTTGTGCATGGCGCGAATTTACCGGCTACGCCGGTCATGAACATGGCCGGTTTTGCCGCCTTCCGATCGGGGAAGAGATCCGGCGGATACCAGCTCAATTGTCATCGTCAAACCGATTCTGTCCCGGATAAGTTGTTGCAAGAGACTGCCTGTACGCAGGGCTGCCTCGCGGCCCGAGCCGCCGGGGTCACCGTACATGGCCTGTGCGGGCGGGTTCCATTCGACCTGCACTAAAACTTCATCCAATGTCTTTATTCGGTTGACAATGATTTGATAACATGCTGATAATTCAGGTAATTGTAGAAGCACCTCTTCGACCTGAGAGGGAAAAACATTGACACCCCGGATGATGAGCATGTCATCGGTTCGACCCAGTACAGGACCCATTTTGACATGGGTTCTCCCGCCCCCGTGATCGCGGCGGAGCCAGGTAATATCGCCGGTGCGGTACCGGATCAACGGCAGCGCTTCTTTAGTCAGGGTGGTGATAGTCAACTCTCCGGTTTCGCCGTCAGCAACAGCCAATCCTGTTTCCCGGTCCAGCACTTCCGGGAAGAAATGATCTTCCCAGATATAACTTCCGGTTCCCTGCTCGTCAAGGGCTTCCTGTGCTACGCCGGGACCGATGATCTCGCTGAGTCCGTAAATATTGGTTGCCCTGACTCCAAGTCCACTTTCCACCGCAAGCCGAATGGTCTCTGTCCAGGGTTCGGCGCCCAGGAGAGCGAAACGGAGCTGGTGATCTGCGGGTCCGATGCCTTGTTTGCGAAAGGTCTCGGCCAGGGTTAGCGCGTAAGACGGGGTGCACGAAATAACCTGGGGCTTAAAATCAAGAAGCAAAGTCACTTGCCGATCGGTCATTCCCCCGGAAACAGGGACGACGGTCATACCCAGTGTTTCAGCGCCGGCGTGCAAACCCAATCCACCGGTGAAAAGACCGTAGCCGTATGCATTGTGAAGCATCATGCCAGGCTTTGCTCCGGCTGCGGACAGACAGCGCGCGCAGACTTCACCGAAGACCTGAAGGTCGTTGCGGGTATAACCAACCACCGTAAGTTTTCCCGTGGTTCCGCTGGAAGCGTGGAGGCGGGCAACATTTTCTATGGGCTCTGCGAAGAGCCCGAAAGGGTAGTTGACCCTCAGATCTTCTTTGTTGGTAAACGGCAACAAGCGCAGATCGTCCATACTGCGAATATCTTCCGGTTCCAGACCGGTTTGTTTGAATCGCTGACGGAAAAAAGGAACTTGTTCGTAAACCCGCCTAAACGTGCGCAGAAATCGCTCGTTTTGCAGAATCCGGAGCTGCTCCCGGGGCAGGGTTTCAAGGTGAGGCTGGAACATCTTATCGGGATTGACGCACTAAAAGTAGGCCGATAAAAGCAGGCTGCTAAAAGCAGGCCTTAAAAATAGGTTGCCTGGCCGAGCGGATGATTATCGGAATCGGTTAAGCGAATCGGTTTAACTTTTTGCACTCCCGCGGGATTTTATTTCCCGCACTTCCTGCTGAAGCTTTGCCAGGATATCCATCATGCCATCAATTCGCTGATCGCTTTTGCGGGATACTTTTCCGATGTATAGCCTGGCTTCCCAGGCCTCGATCAATTCTTCAGCCGGCAGTTCATAAGCGGGATAGGCCGGGTTGTCAGACTGCAAAACCAATTTGCCCTTTTCATTGATCTGGTTGAAAATACGTTTGTAGACCATACCGTCGGTGCGCGTAAGAAGCACATACGTCTGCCCGTCTGACAGGTCGCTCACTTCGCTGACATATTCACCAACCACAATACTTCCCGGCTGAAGCGGCAACATGGAATCACCACTGATTTCAAAAGCCCGGTAAGTACCCCCGGGAAGAAAAGGCAACTGAAGGCGGGGCAACTCCGCCACAAACTCCGGATCACTATATCCCGTAGCATACCCTGCCCGGGCTTTTTCGGGTACCAGGACAATCTGTTCTTCATCGCGCTGATCCACAACAATGGAAAGCACTTTGGTTGAGCCGGCAATAAGGCCGGTGCCTGTTCCGGTAATCGTTTCGACAGGTCCGCCGCCATTTTCCAGGTCTTCCCGCACCAGCCGGTCGAGCGAAATTCCGAACTGGCGGCTTATGGCCAGTTGCACGGTCAGGTTGGGTTTGGCCCGACCTTCTTCATAGGCTCCGAGCAGCGAGCGTTTTATTTCGAGCTGATCGGCGAAAACCTGCTGCGTCAGGTTGGCCTGCCGACGCAGAAACTTGATGTTGTTGTTCAGGTTATCCATGGCAGTAGAAAACGGTTGATGGTATGTTTGGCTAGGTGGACTCGCTAAATAGCCTGACTAATTTTTTTAGCCGGTTTCGCTAACAAAATTAGTAAAATATAAGACAAGACCAACCTTCTCCAAGGGCTTAGCCTGTCAATGTGGATAAAGTCTTAAGAAGTTCGCTGCCGGATGGACCCGATCAAGGGTCATGGTTTAATTTCCTCTCCGAAACGGACAATGGCCACGGGCAGGTAATGTGTGCGAAGCAACCGGCTGTGTCATGGCTTAAGGTCCTCTCCGAAACGGACAATGGCTCTGGCGAGATGTTCCCAACTCAGTTCATCGCGGAGTTCTGCCAGACCCGGCGCAAAATAGGCTCTCCCGCCTTTCTCAAAATACCGGGCAATTCCGGCGGCCAGCTTTGCCGGATCCGGAGATTCCACCATCACCCCATTGCTATCGTCCCGGACATATTCGCGCAAGCCGCCAACGTCGGTGGCGATCAGCGGTAACTGAAAATGATAGGCAATCAGCGCAATTCCACTTTGGGTTGCTTCGCGATAGGGAAGCACACAGGCATCCGCCGCGCTGAATAAAACCCGGGTTTCCTGATCGCTGATATAGCGTTCCCGGACGTCAATTCGGTTTTTATTGGGCGAAGTGGCGATTCGAGCGGCATAAGGCGAAAAAGGTTCATAGGCTTCACCGGCAATCATTAGCCGGTAGGGTCCGCGGAGCAAATCAAAAGCATCCAGCAAAACATCCAGGCCTTTGTAAGCGCGAATAAATCCGAAGAATAACAACAACCGATCATCGGCGGCGAGCCCGAGTTCGCGTCGTGCTTCGTCCCGATCGGGAGCCTTACCAAAATGATCGTAAACGGGATGGCGGTGGAAAATCCGCGGGGCTTCCGGGCGAAAATGGTTCAGGTCGCGACCAACCGATTCACTCATCACTACGAAACCCTGGTTGTGTTGCAAAAACCGGCTCGTCAGCGGCTCATCAAAAAATCTTCGCTCGTGTGGCAAAACATTGTCCAGAATACTGATTGAACGGGTTCGCGGTTCCATGCGCCCAGCCACGGCACCCAAAGACGGTCCGAAGAAACTCATCCAGTATTTCATGAGCAGCATATCCGGTTGCACTTTCCGGATAGTTGCCGCGGCGCGGGGCCAGTTTAACGGATTGAGGCTGTCCAGCACCGGGCGGCTGGGTATCGCGGCTGCCGAGTCACCCGGCTGAACATATTGTGTTTTTCCCGGAAAGAGCAGACGCGGATATTGCCGGCTGAAAGTAAACGGAATCACCTCGTGACCATCGGCCTGAAGTGCGCCGAGCAGCGATGCGTTGAACTGGGCTATTCCGCCCCGAAAAGGGTAAAATGTGCTGAGGTAGGCGATGCGCATGATCGGGCGTGCCTCGGTCAGGCTGATACGCCTTCGTATAGCGCCTGTCGCTGTTCGTGTACTTTATCGCTGGCCAGGTACTCGTCAAAGGTGAGGAGACT
>JANNSM010000160.1:0-1593 GCA_031402635.1 Bacteroidota bacterium
CTCAGGAAGCCAGGCATGTTTGGTATGCTCTTTGACAAACTTCTTTAAGCTCGACGTTCTGGCTAGAGTTTGCGGGCTGAACGGGCGACCGTTCCGGAACGTTGGGTGTGAATATGAAGCCTTTGATCCAAACGACCACCACTTCGATGCCGGCAGCGATCCGGATAATCCACGCTGGCAAATGGTGGACATACGTTACAAGCGAAAAACCCGGCGGCCCATCAGCCTGGCCGAGCTAAGAGAGCATGCACACCAACTGGATGGTTTGGCACTGCTCCGCAGGGGCAACCGGCTTTCCGTTATGCCGGTAAGTAAAAAGCACTGGGAATTCATTCTTGCCCTGGAACAAACCAAAACGTGAGCACAGAGCAGCAAATGGCGCATACAAACCGCCAGTCGGAACAGAAAATCCAGGTTGCACAAGCGGCACTGGCTTTCGTGAAAAGCGACTCACTACTCGGCGTCGGCACCGGCAGTACCGTCAACTGTTTCATTGATGCCCTGGCTGCCAGCCGCATTCACATTGAGGCTGCAGTTTCCTCTTCTGATGCGACCACCGCGCGGCTAAAAGCAGCCGGAATTAACGTCATCGAGCTTAACCACGCCGGCTCCCTGGATGTGTACATCGATGGCGCAGACGAATTTGACTCACACCGCCGTTTGATCAAGGGCGGCGGTGGCGCCCTGACCCGCGAGAAAATCGTAGCCGCTGCCAGCCGGAAATTTATCTGCATCGTGGATGAGAGTAAAAAAGTGGGGGTGCTGGGTAAATTCCCGCTGCCGATTGAAGTCATTCCGATGGCCCGGAGTCTCGTGGCCCGCCAACTGGTGGCGATGGGGGGGCAACCGGAGTTGCGCACAGGCTTTGTCACGGACAACGGCAACGTGATTCTGGATGTGCATAACCTTGACCTGGTCGACCCGGTCGCGGTTGAAAGGCGCATCAACAACCTGGCTGGAGTGGTCACCTGCGGTTTGTTTGCGATCAGGCCGGCCGATGCGGTATTGATGGCCACGGCCAGCGGCGTGGTAACAATCTAGGAGCTTTTTTCGGCCAGCAGTTGGTCCATGAAGTGTTCGAAATCAGCCAGGAATTTGGCGTAATAAGCACCTGTTCCAGGGCCGGAGAACCCGGTATGTATACGTCGCACCCGGCCCGAGCGATCGATAAAAATCATGGTTGGAAACGCCACCACTGCGTTAAGCATGGGCAGCGTTTCCGCAGCCTGCACCTTGTCTGAAACGCCGGCCACCAGCACTTCGTAGTCAATGCCATATTGGTCGCGCAGGGCTTTTCCCTGTGCCGCGGCCCGCTCAAAATCATCAAAATGTTCATACAGCAGGGTGATGATTTCTAAGCCGCGGTCGCGGTTCCGCTCGAAGTAATCCGTCAGGAACGCCACTTCATCTGCACAGTTCGGACACCAGGTACCTGACAAGGTCACCAGCACGACTTTGCCCTTGAACGCCTCATCCGCGAGCGAAACTGGAAGGCCATCCAGGTCCGGAAACGTGAAGGCCAGGGAATCATAGCCTTCTTTCAAAAAGGTCAATGCGTACGGATCGGCCAACTTGGCGTCAAAGTTTTTCTGC
>JANNSM010000161.1:0-12014 GCA_031402635.1 Bacteroidota bacterium
CCGATTGCCAAGATGGCTCTGCCAAAGATTTTCCTTCTGATGCTTTAGAAATTCGAAAGAATCATCGAGGGTTTTCCAAAGTGTGCGGCGGTCGCGATGGGTAAGGCGCGCTTCCTTAATTTCTTTTTGCATCCCTTTGAGCTGGTCAAAAAGCTCGTTGACTCGCGCATTCTCTTTCAGCCTGTTTTTAAACTCTTCGAGCGCTTCTTCATACTGGACGCGAAGCGTTGCCGAAGCCGATTCGAATTCCACCTGGCCGCCTTCCCGCATTTTTTTAAGCTGCTCAAAGAGCTTGTTGATGCGCTCGCGCAATTCGGTGGCGTGGTTGCGGGTCAGGTTGAAATCCTGGGCGTGATTGCCTACCTGATCCCAGGTGTTTTTGGCTTTGTCCCACATCTCCTGGCTGTAATTGCCCAGTTCCTGTGCGGTTTTCTGGAGTGCATTGATTTCGTCGCTGATGCTTTCATACAATTTGTAGGAAAGCAGTTTCAGTGTCCATTCGTTTTGCAGCCGGGAAATTATTTCCGGCCGGTCTGCCTTGATCTCGATGGGCAAAAGATGTTCCTCTTCTGCCGAACGGATAATCCGGACGGGTTCCGTGGGGAACTCCAGTGGCTCTCCCTTTTCCCATAACTCGCTGAAGCCTTTCACAAATTCCTCCGAAAGGCCTTCGCGGGTAAAGACCAGCAATTCGACCTGCTTTTGCTTAAGCTGCAGTTCCATACCCACCAAAATGGTGGCATCGGCCTCGTTGCGGCCAGTGAATACTTGACGGTTGATCATATTGAGCCCCTTCTGCGGACCTCAATTATCGGCAAAATGCCGGGTTTTGCAGCGCATCTTGACCCTAGAAAAAGCAAAAACCCCCGTTTTCGGGGGGTTTTTTCTTGAAAGGTGAATTCTGACCGGGCTACCGGATCATTTTGGTGCGTTTTCCGGAAGACTAGTCCGGCGAAAAGGCATCAGGAACAACCCAGGCTGTTGCCGCAATTCAGGCATTTATAGCAGGTGCCGTTTCGGACGGTAATGTGTCCGCAAACATCGCAGGGAGGAGCATCGCCCATCATGGATTCCATGAAAATCTGGCTCCCGCTCAACGCGGAGGAACTTTCGGAATCTGAAGGCTTGGAGACTCCGCCGCCGGATTTACTGGTGAGCGATTTCAGGCCATTGAGTCTTGACGATTCTCTTGTGGTTTCTCTGGCGTTTTCTGATTTGCGGGTTTGACGAAGGTCCGCTGTGGGTGGCATCGTATGCGGATCTTCGGTGCCGGTAGTCTCCGTCTCAATTTCCGCTGTGGAGCGTGACAGCGCGTCCAACTCGTCCGGGGTAACGTGAACCAGGTCTGTGCGGCCCAGGTATTCAAAAGCGAGCAAACGGAAGATATAGTCTACTATGGAAGAGGCGCTCTTGATGTTGGGATGGTTGACCATGCCCGATGGTTCAAAGCGCGTAAACGTGAATTTGGAAGCAAATTCTTCTAGTGGAACACCGTACTGCAATCCGATAGATACGGAGATCGCAAAGCAGTTGACCAGGCTGCGGAAGGAGGCTCCTTCTTTGTGCATGTCAATAAAAATTTCGCCGAGCGTACCGTCGTTGTACTCGCCGGTGCGGACAAAGACGGTCTGACCGCCGATCTTGGCCTTTTGGGTAAAGCCCATCCGTTTTGCAGGAAGCCTCTTGCGCTCCACAATGCGGGACAACTGGCGTTTGAAGTTGGTGTCCGTGGAGGCGTTCATCAACATGCGGGCCGCTTCGAGCACTTCTTCGGATGTCAGATCCGCAAGCGAGCGCTCTTTCGGTTTTTCTGCTGCCGATGACGTTTCATCTTCCTTATCCGACTTGTTATCGGACTTATTGGACAGCGGTTGGGACTGCTTGGAACCGTCGCGGTACAGGGCGTTGGCTTTCAGGCCAAGTTCCCAGGACATCCGGTAGCAGTTTGCGATCTCGCTTACCGTTGCCTCATTGGGCAGGTTGATGGTTTTGGAAATGGCGCCGGAGAGGAATGGCTGGGCGGTTGCCATCATCCGGATATGGCCGTGGGCATGAATGAAACGCTCTCCGGTTTTACCACACTTGTTGGCGCAATCGAAGACGGGGTAGTGCTCTTCCCGCAACCACGGTGCCCCTTCAATAGTCATCGTTCCGCAGATGTAATCGTTGGCGGCATCTATTTGCTCGCGGCTGTAGCCCAGCGAGCGAAGCAAATTAAAGCCGGGGTCATTGTACTGCTCCGGGCGGAAGCCGAGTCGCTTGAGGGCAGGCTCGCCAAATGTCCAAACGTTGAAGACAAATCCAATCTCGAAGGCGGAAGGCAAAACCCTTTCGACCTGCTCAATTTCATCAGCGGTAAAGCCTTTGTCTTTGAGCGTCTTTGGATTGATATAGGGCGCTCCGTCAAGCGTGGCTTTGCCTTTGGCGAAGTCAACGATATCGCGGATTTCGTTTTCTGAATACCCCAGGTTGCGAAGCGCTACCGGGATGGATTGGTTGATGATTTTGAAATACCCGCCTCCGGAGAGTTTCTTGAATTTGACCAGGGCGAAGTCGGGCTCGATGCCGGTAGTGTCGCAATCCATAACCAGACCAATGGTACCGGTAGGCGCCAGGACGGTAGTTTGTGCGTTGCGGTAACCGAACTCCTCCCCAAGACGCAGCGCGTCATCCCAGGCATCACAGGCCGCTTTGAGCAGGTAATCCGGGCAATGCTTGGCGTTGATTCCCATTGGCCGGATGGACAGGTCTTCGTATTCCGGGGCGTTGTAAGCGGCGTAGCGGTGATTGCGCATCACGCGCTTCATGTGATCGGCGTTCAGGCCATACCCGGCAAAGGGTCCGAGGAATGACGCCATTTCGGCCGAAGTCTTATAGGCTACACCCGTCATGATGGCGGTTACGGCCCCGGCAATGGCCCGGCCACGATCGCTGTCATAGGGTATGCCGGAAACCATCAGCAGCGAACCGAGATTGGCATAACCCAGCCCCAGCGTGCGGAATTCATAAGAAAGCCGGGCCACCTCTTTGGAGGGGAACTGGGCCATCAGCACGGAGATCTCCAGCACCACGGTCCAGATCCGGGAAGCGTGAATAAACCCTTCGACGTCAAAAGCCAGGGTTTTGTCGTCAAAGAATTTGCGCAGGTTTAGCGAAGCCAGGTTGCAGGCGGTGTCATCCAGGAACATGTATTCCGAACACGGGTTGGACGCATTGATGCGGCCGGATGCCGGACAGGTATGCCACTCGTTGATGGTGGTGTCGTACTGAACGCCGGGGTCGGCGCAGCGCCAGGCAGCATAGGAAATTTTATCCCACAGCTCCGTGGCCGGGATGGTTTTCATGGCCCGGCCCTCTGTGCGGGAGCGGGTTTCCCAGTTGCCCTTGCGGTCAAGGACTTCAAAAAAGGAGTTGGGAATGCGGATGGAATTGTTGGAATTCTGTCCGGAAACCGTTCGGTAAGCTTCGCCTTCGTAGTCCGAAGGATAACCTTCGGCAATCAGGGCGGCCACTTTGTTTTCTTCGCGGACTTTCCAGTCAATAAAGTCAACGATTTCGGGGTGGTCGAGGTCAAGGCAGACCATTTTTGCCGCGCGGCGAGTGGTACCCCCGGATTTGATGGCACCGGCAGCGCTGTCGCCGATCTTGAGGAATGACATGAGTCCGGAGGAAGTGCCTCCGCCCGAGAGCAGTTCCCCTTCGCCCCGGATTGCCGAAAAATTGGTGCCTACTCCGGAGCCGTACTTGAAGATGCGGGCTTCGCGCATCCACAGGTCCATGATGCCGCCGTCATTGACCAGATCATCGGTTACCGAAAGAATAAAGCAGGCGTGTGGCTGGGGGCGCTCGTAAGCCGAAGTGGATTTTTTGACCTTGCCGGTTTCTGGCTCCACGAAATAATGGCCCTGGGGTTTGCCCGTAATGCCATAAGCCGTGTGCAGTCCGGTGTTAAACCATTGGGGCGAATTGGGCGCGGCCATCTGGTCGGTGATCATGTACGCCAACTCGTCATAGAAAATCTTGCTGTCTTCTGCGCTGGCAAAATACCCGTATCGGTCTCCCCATTCCTGCCAGCATGCGGCCATGCGATGCGCCACTTGTTTGATGGAAGTTTCACGGCCGGTGCTGCCGTCCGGTTTGGGCACCCCGGCTTTGCGGAAATACTTCTGGGCGAGAATATCCGTAGCCACCTGCGACCAGCCTTTGGGGACTTCAACATTATGGGCTTCAAAGACTACATCACCGCTCGGGTTGCGGATTATGGAAGTTCGCTGTTCGTATTGCAACAGATCGAATGGGCTAACACCTTCTTTGGTGAACCGGCGGGAGAATTGGAGACCGCCTTTTGCCGCGTTGGTCTGGGGCATATGCAGGGTTGTTTTGGGTTGTTGTTCAGGTAGATTACTAAAACGCTGTCCTTGAAACGAAAATTCCGGGGGGATAAAATTTGTTCGAAGGGTTGGCTATCGGATGCCGAATTTTTCAACGCACTGTTGAAAATTGATGGAAGGGCTTGTGGCCATTGAATTTCCGTCAGGAATTTTTTTTTAGAGCTGGTTATTCATAAAATTTACCCACACGGGGATGTGGTCAACGGGTAGCCGGGTCTGTGGCGTGGGGACCAAGCTATACACGCCGGCGTCACCTTCGCCGTACCGATTCCCACAAAGGACAGGGAGATTGGCGGGTAGAAAGGACAGACAGCAGCGCGAGGCCCTGCCAGGCAGGGCTTGAAGCGGCACTAGGCCATGCTGCATTGCCTCTGCCGGTCAAACTGCGTATTTTCACCCTTGCCTGGCGTTGATTCCCTCACCGGCGCCATCCCGACATCCAACATGAGCACCTTTTTGATGGACCAGTTCCTCCGGGACCGCCGACGCGGACAACGCCGCTTTGCCGTTTTGGTGGACCCTGATGAAAGTGACACCAGGGCGTGCATGCGGATTGGCAAACTGGCCGCTGAAAACGGCGTGGATATCCTTCTTGTCGGTGGCAGCCTGGTGGTTGATGACCACCTGGAAGAGGCTGTCAGTGCGTTGAAAACCGCCAGCGGGCTTCCTGTCATTCTCTTTCCCGGGAGTATCCGGCAAATTACACCGGCTGCAGATGCCATTTTGCTGCTGTCGCTGATTTCAGGTCGAAATCCGGAGTTGCTCATAGGCCAGCATGTGCAAGCCGCACCTTTTTTGCAGCGAAGCGGACTTGAGATTCTGCCAACCGGCTACCTGCTGATAGACGGCGGCTCCCCCACAACGGTCAGCTATATTTCCAACACCCTGCCCATTCCCCGCGACAAGCCCGAAATAGCTGCAACCACAGCCCTCGCCGGCGAGCAACTCGGTTTGCGGCTGATTTACCTGGACGCAGGCAGCGGAGCGCGTCAGGCCATTCCCCCGAAACTCATCACCGCCGTGCGCAGCGCCGTAGATGCTCCGCTGATTGTGGGCGGCGGAATCCGGACCCCCGAAGCCGCTGCCGAAGCCGCACAGGCCGGTGCCGACCTGGTGGTGGTGGGCAATGCCCTGGAGGAAAACCCCGGACTGATCCGCGAGTTATCGCTGGCGGTGCACACCACAAAAGACCACACTCCCGAACCCGTGCGCGGGAACCGGGGTGAAAACCGCTGATGGTGGAGGGGCTGATCATTCAATCAACCGGTAGTTGGTATGAAATTGAAGTCGAAGGGCGGCGATTCAGCGCCCGGCTTCGCGGTAAAATGAGGCAAACGATTGCCGGGCTGAGCAATCCGCTCGCCGTAGGTGACCGTGTTATGATAGCCCAGGACTCCGATGAGGGTGACGCGATGATCGAAGAAATTCTGCCCCGTCGCAATTACATCATCCGCCGTTCGCCCAGAAACAAACACCACAAGCACATTGTGGCGTCCAACCTTGACCAGGCTTTTCTGGTGGTTACCCTTTCGCGGCCCAGAACCAGCCTGGGATTTATAGACCGCTTTCTGGTCAATACGGGCACCTACCATATCCCAACCTCACTGGTCTTTAACAAGGCGGATTTGCTGTTGCCGGAAGAGCGGGTACGGCAACAGGAAATTGCCAAACTCTACGGGGGCCTTGGGTACCCGTCATATCTGGTAAGTACCAAATCCGGCGAAGGCCTGACCGAACTTCAAAAGGCTTTGCGCGGCAAGGTAACCCTGCTGGCCGGCCACTCGGGGGTGGGCAAGAGCTCCTTGATCAACCAGATTCAGCCGGGGCTTGGCCTGAAAGTCAAGGAGATTTCCGTGGCTTCCGGCAAAGGATTGCACACCACCACCTACGCCACCATGCACGCCCTGGACATGGGCGGTTACCTCGTGGATACACCCGGTATCAAAGAGTTCGGCATCGTTGACCTGGACCGGGAGGAAGTGGGGCACTATTTTCCGGAGATCGCCGAGCGAATGGAACATTGCCGATTCCACAATTGCCTCCATCTGTTGGAGCCAGGCTGCGCGGTGATCGCGGGGCTGGAGGAAGGCATCATTGCCGGGACGCGCTTTGAAAGCTACCGAAGCATCCTGGAAGACACCGGACTGGAGGAATGGGAGTAGCTCTGGCGGTGCGGGCGGCAGGGGAGCGGGCGGATGGCGCGGCGCGGGAGCGGGCGGAGCATCGCACACGCGCGCCTTGGTTCAATCCTGATCTGAAGTAACTTTCTCGGCGCAATGCGAACCCTCATTCAACGTGTATCCAGTGCTTCCGTAACCGTTGACGGAACCGTTGTTTCGGCCATAGGCCCGGGGCTGTTGGTGTTGTTTGGCGTTGAAGAAGATGACGATGGAACCGACCTGGACTGGCTGGTGAACAAAGTGCTGAACCTGCGCATCTTTGCCGACGAAGCCGGGGCCATGAATCGCTCGGTGCTGGAAACAGGCGGGGATTTGATCGTGGTCAGCCAGTTTACCCTCCACGCTTCGACCAAAAAAGGAAACAGACCGTCTTTTATCCGCGCGGCGCGGCCGGAAAAAGCGACGGCACTCTATCAGCGCTTCGTGGAATCGCTTGCTGCCGATCTCGGCAAACCGGTTGGGACCGGCGTTTTTGGCGCCCACATGGATGTGGCACTGGTCAACGACGGACCCGTGACGATTTGGATAGACTCGCGGGATAGGCATTAAGGGGCCCGGCCGGCGGGTTGGGCGCCGCGGGCGCCGCGGGCGCCGCGGGCGCTGCGGGAAAATTGCCCGGCCGGCGGTTTGTGCGGGGCGGGCGCCGCGGGCGCCGCGGGAAAATTGCCCGGCTGGCCCGGCCGGCGGGTTGGGCGGGTTGGGAAGATTTCGAACAGCAATGAACCGGATTCTGCAATTTCTGGAAAAGCGAATGGAATGGCTGGCAATGCTGGGCTGTGTATTAGCCTTGTTGGCACTTGCCCGCAATTATCCTCCGTCAAGAGGGGTGACGGTAGTCTTATTTTGCACACTGGCTTTCTTTTACCTCGCATCGGGTGTACTCGTTTTGCTGGATCGGCAGAACGTGGAGCGGGTGATGCGACTGACCTGGTTCCTCGGTTTGTGGGGATTATCCCTGGTTGCGATTGGTGCCATGTCGAGAGTACTTTTTTGGGAATCGGCCAGAATTGCCCTTATGGCGGGCGGAGCGACGGTGGCTGCCGTGGTCGGTTTTGCCCTGTTGAACCGAATGGGACTAAATGGCGAAATCCGAACAGCCTATGACCGCGAAATCCGTCCCTTACTGATTCGCCTGATCGCGGGTCTGGCCTTGGGCGCTGCGTTGTTCTTCAGCCCCGATCGTTCCCTCTACCACACGTTCGGCCCTTACCGCAATGACCCGGCCTACGTAAACACCCTGTTGGAGCACCTGGCTGACCCCGGAGATCCAAAGGCAGAGCAGGCCTGGAAAGAAGCCGATGCGGCAAAGCGAAGTGCTTTGTCGCGTTGAGTTTATTTATCTGAATTTTCAGAGCCGGATCAGCAATTTCCCGATTCCAAACAAGAAATATTCTTTCCGATGTCTGAATCCATGACTGCGTTAACCATTGATAACGCCCAACAAATGGTAGATCGCTGGATCCGCACCACCGGCGTCCGCTACTTCAGCGAGCTGACCAATACCGCCATCCTGGCCGAAGAAGTGGGCGAAGTAGCGAGACTTATGGCACGGCAGTATGGAGATCAGAGCTTCAAAACCGACGACCCCGACCGCGACAATCCAGACGCGCTGGCAGATGAAATGGCCGACGTGCTCTGGGTGCTGCTGGCATTGGCCAACCAGACCGGTGTGGACTTGAGCGCAGCATTTATGCGCAACCTGGAAAAGAAAAACTCCCGGGACGCCCAAAGGCACCGGGAGAATGAAAAGTTAAGCGGGAAATGAAGAAAGGCCTATGGGAGATCGCGGCGCGGCCTATTTGATTTTGGGTGCCTTTTTCCAGGAAACAATCGTTTCCGAATCAAGGTCGTAAACAAAGAAAAGCTTACTCGCCTTTTTGAAATCGTGACCAGTTTCTGACCAGACACAGTCAAGGCTGTAATTGTTTTCAATCGTGTGCTCCTCCCAATTGCCTTCATAATATGCCCAGTTCACCACGCGAATGTCATGAACACCCACCGGGACATCTACCGTAAACTTCCCTCCCTGTGATTCTTTGACCACATCCGTTTCACCTGCCGATACCCCATCAATCAGAACCTCGGTCTTGCAATCGTGGTCATAGCCCTCTTCAACGTTTATAAACTTGAAGCTGACCTGAAGAGGTACCGTTTGTGCCTGAACCAGAATTCCGGATAGCAGAACTGCAGCCAGAACAAATAATGTTTTCATGATCTGTATTAACGTTTAAAAATTAGGGTGCGCCAGTGTAAGCCCCGCCTGAAAGCCCTGTCAGCAAAATTAAGCGGACTGGGGGAAAAGGCAAGAAAAAGCGCGTAGAGGGGAAATACGTAAGATCAGCATCAATAGTTCCGTTTGGGAGCCTGGTCAAGGTGTAGCTATTAACTTTTCATAGCTATGATAGAAAAATCAATAGGTTAACAACTGCCGTCAATTCTTCTTTTCCTGATTGCTGTCGCAACGTTAAGTTCAACGTAAACGAGTCCACAAATAATTGCAATTTCCAATAAAAAGTAAGTTGTCCCCAAAATTGTAAGTAGAGGATAATAAATTATCAAAAGTCCCAATGTCAAAATACAATAAAGCAAATTGGCAATACTAATTGCCCTAATGAAGGGCGTAGAAAAAATTTTCTTACCTTTTTAATCATTAAAAAATGTAACTTTTGTTTTGTCAGCAGCCATTTCACCGGTGTCTTTATAAAGTGACGTGATTGAGCGGTAGTCCAGCAATACTGGTAACATTCGTCGTTGCCCAAAACAAAAAATTCACACACAACTTTCGCTATGTTGATGCTGCTCCGAATACGATCATTTGATCAAGGGATGGAGTCGGGCTACCCCCTTCTTTCTCCAGGGTGATGGCGAATGCCTGAGGTGCCTGAACAAACGGAAATAGTTCAAGATTGGACAGCGATTGATCAAGCGGCAACACGCCCATGCTCACCGGCGCCCCGTCAACAATTGCCCAGAGCTGGTATTGTTTTCCCGAAGGAGTTTGGGGCAGGTTTAACACGTCAAAATAGGCAACCTTACGTTCGGGATTCCAATAAATGTCAACGCGGGAAGGTCCAATTCCATTCACGGCCAGCAGAGCAATTCGGCGTGTGGCGGTGTCGCGAAGCAACGCGATCTGTTCGGCACTGAGGGTCAGCTGTTGCTGGAGCGTTGTGGTCTCAGAGTTGAGTTGATCCAGTTGCTCTTTGAGCGCCAGACGCTCTTTTGCCAATGTTGAATTTTGCTGCCACTGTATCGCAACGCCAATACCGGCAATCAAAGCAATCATGGCAGCAATGGCCAGGGCAAATTGCAAAGTCCGGGTCCTTCGCGTGCCTGAGCCGCTGTCTGACGCGCCAGCATTCCGGTGAATACCCGGAGCAGAAGGTTCGGGGAAGGCGGAACCGGGAACTTTTGCTGCCCTAAAATCGGGGCGGCCGGCTTCTTCTGATACCGCCTGCAAAACGCGATCCCGCAAGGAAGATTGAGGTGCAACACTGGCAGCGATCGCCAATTTTTCGACCGATTCTATTGCCTGGTCAACGGCCAGACGAATTTCCGGATACAGTTCGGCATACCGCGATAACTCCATTGCTTCATAACATGAAGCCTGGCCCAGCGCAAAGCGCTCAATGATGCCGGAAGCTATGTATTCCTGAGTATCCACGTAAAATTATTCCTTCCATTTTTGAGTTTCCCTTTCCCAATAGGCAACGATTGGAAAGACCAGCAGCAACGCAGCCTGGTTGCCTCCGGAACTTACCTCACTATCTTCAAACATAACCCGGAGCGCCTGTAAGGCAGATCGCATTCTTGTTTTTACGGTACCTAGCGGCAGTTCAAGAAATTCGGAGATCTCTGCCTGGGTGTACCCTTTAAAATAGGCGAGCTCGATAAGCTCTTTGTGCTTTTCATCCAATTTGCCGAGCAGTTCATTTAATCCGATAGAATCTGTGTTCTTCTGCTGCGCTTCATGATTTACGGCAAATTCAAGCGATTGGTTTTCTGATTGTTGTCGGTATGACTTTGACCGGTACGCATCTATGGCTGTGTTGCGTGCAATATTGATCAACCAGGTAAATAACCTGCCTTGTCGCGAATCATAACGGTCTGCATATCGCCAGACTTTTAGAAGGGTATCCTGCAGAACATCTTCGGCAACCGCTTCTGACTGCACAATGCGCAATATGGTCCCGTACAGTGCCGCAGCGTAGTAATCATAGATCATGGCAATCGCAGCCTGGTCTTTTCGGGCCAGCAAATCTGTGATTTCCTTTTCGCGCTGCATTGGTCCGGAAAGATAAACAATCATGCCGAGTCGTATGCGAAGAACGAAAGTGTATTGTGCCATTAAAAAAAGTAATGGGTTGGCAATCCGGCGGAACAAAATCCCCGTAGGTCAGTCAAACCTTTAACTTATGTTCTATCTACCAAACCTTTTCCGGCTTTCCGGTTTAAGAAGGCAACATTATGGTAAGAAGGCGAAAATGCTACTGGCCTGTTGGCTGATCGCTTCGCTGCCTTTGAGCCTTTTTGCCTCTTCACACCGGGAAGCGCCACTGATCAGCAATGATCCTCTGGCCGACAATACCGACCTCTACGTTTTCAGAAGTCCGGACAACCCCAACACGATAACCATTATCGCTAATTACATACCGGCAGAATTGCCGTATGGCGGTCCTAACTACCACACTTTTGGCGAGAACATTCGCTACGAGATTCACATTGACAACAATTTGGCCACCGCCGGTGATGACATCATTTACCGTGCAACATTTGACCAGGTCAATGAAGATCCAACTACATTTTTCAATATCCGGTTAGGTCTTCAAAACCGCAAGACCACCTATACGCTGGAGAGAAGCACAGACGGCGGCGTTTCTTTCACCACCATTATTTCCGGAGGAATTGTTCCGCCCAACCACATTGGCGACCGTTCTATCCAATCACCGGTGGGACTCAATACAACCTACCGGGAGCTTCTGGAAGGCGCGATAACCAGCGCCAGCAGCGGTGAGCGGGTTTACTGCGGTCCGGCAGATGACCCCTTCTTTGTTGACCTCGGGGGCATTTTTGACCTAGGAGATGCTCCTCGTCAGTCCGGTCCTTCCCGGGATGGTCTGGCACGTTATAATGTTCATACAATCGCCATTCAGGTGCCGATCAGCCTGCTTCAAAAAGACGGCAAAGACGCTTCGATGGCCACGGATATCCTTGATCCCGACTTTGTAATCGGAGTTTGGGCTTCTGCCAGCCGTCCTGCGATTCGCACGCTGGATACCGGAGGTGGTAGCCCTTCGTATAGCGGCGATTGGGTGCAGGTTTCGCGTTTGGGGATGCCCCTGACCAACGAGGCCGTCATCCCCATCGGATTGAAAGACTACTGGAACAGCCTTTCGCCTTACGCCGAAGATGCTTCCTACTTCAACAGCTTCTACAACCCAGA
>JANNSM010000162.1:0-4330 GCA_031402635.1 Bacteroidota bacterium
AACGGCAAATTCATGATCAACCAAATGGTGCTGCGCGGCGCTTCGACTGCCACACCCGAAGGACACAGCCGCAAAACATACCGGAATTTCTTTCCACCAGAACTTTGCTGGCAGTTTACCGGAATCCGAATGGCCAAGCCATGACGGATGATTTTGAGAAGGAAGTGGAAACAGGACTTAACAGCTATCCACGGCATATTTCCTCTCGTTTTTTTTACGACCGCGAGGGCAGTGAATTATTTGTTAAAATCACGCAAACCCCTGAATATTATTTGACGTCAGCGGAGCGCGAAATATTCCGGGAGCAAGCCCAGGAAATTGTTCGCGCCTTTCAATTGCCGGATGAATATGTTGAACTGGTTGAATTTGGTGCCGGTGACGGCCACAAAACCATGCTGCTTCTGGAAGCAATAAAAAACAAGAATTTATGTTATGTTCCCGTTGATATTTCGCAGAAAGCACTAAGTGACTTGTGCGGGAGTTTCCGTCATCATTTTCCCACAATGGTTGTGCGGGCTTTGCGTGAGGAATATTTTGAAGCCCTGAAAAAACTGGATCCGCAAATCCGGAAAGTGATCCTCTTTCTGGGTTCCAACCTGGGCAATTTCAGCGATCAACAGGCAAGGCACTTTCTAAAAGAACTAGGCCAACTCCTGCACCCCGGCGATTCGGTCCTTCTGGGTTTGGACCTCATCAAACCCGCTGCCGTTGTTTTGCCGGCATATGATGATGCCTCCGGCGTAACACGGGCATTCAATTTGAATTTGCTGGCGAGGATTAATCGGGAACTGGGCGGTCAATTTGACCTCAGCGGATGGGAGCACCGGCCTGAATATGATGCTTTGGAGGGCGTTGCCAGAAGTTCGCTTGAAGCCCTTCACGATCAGACTGTTTACATCCGGGCCCTGGACCAGTCCTTTCATTTTGCCGCCGGAGATCGCATACACACCGAAATTTCCCGCAAGTACAGCACCGAAATCCTGCAGGACATTCTCCGCGGTACCGGATTTACCCTGGAGCAAACTTTCCGGGACCGCCGGCATTACTTTGCAGACTACTTGTTGCGCCGCAATCCCGCGGTGGTGTAATTTCCCCGTTTCCCATGAATTCCTTCTTAAATTATTACGGTCTGGACTGGCTGGGCATGGCCCTGAGTCTGCTGGCGGTTTATCAGCTCGGCAATAAGAGGCGAATCGGATTCATCACGTTCATTGCGGGAAATGCGGTCTGGGTTTTCCTGGGCATCACCTGGATGGACAGCCTGGGTGTAGCTGTGGGAAATGCCATTTTCCTGGTCATGAATGCCCGGGGTTTTCTCAAGTGGAAAAGGGAGGGAATCGGACACCGCCCGTGAGTCGGGCCATGGTTTTTCCACATTTGTGATAAATCCTCTTCCTGGCTTGCGCAGGCAACTTAAAGCCCTTCTATATTTGCCGAACCAGACTGTCCCGATGCAGCGGCGAGCGCCTGAACTGCCCGCCAGTTATGCCGGGTTTTCGCAGCTGGTACCATGAGCCAAAAGCCTGAACCCCAGGTCCCGAAAGACCAATTGAAAGACCAACTTTTGGATGGTGCAATTTCAGAAGGGTTCGCCATGTCCCGCGAAACCCTGGAATTGAGCGCTATTGTCCGCGACCGTTCCCTGCCGCTGAGCGAGCGTCTGGAATCCTATGAAGACATCATCAACCTGGAGGTCGGTGATACGGCGTTCACCAGAGCAAGAAACCTGGAAAGGGAAACCGGGCTTCGTCAGCTCTTTCTGAAATTTGAAGGTGGAAATCCCACCGGTACGCAAAAAGACCGTATCGCTTTTGCACAATGCCTCGACGCACTTCGACGGGGATACGATGCTATCACTGTGGCGACTTGTGGCAATTATGGCGCTGCCCTTGCGCTTGCTGCGCGTCTGGCAGGTCTGGAATGCCTGATCTATATACCGGAGGCTTACCAAACGGAAAGAGTCCGGGACATGTCTGGTGAAGACGCCCGGCTGGAACGCTGGCCGGGCACCTATGAAGAGGCAGTTCGACAGTCTCAAAAAGAGGCCAAACGCCTGGATATCTATGATGCCAATCCCGGGGGAGCCAACACTTCACTGCAACTTTCCGCCTACGCCGAAATAGCGATGGAGATCTATGACTACCTGCGGGATGCACCGCGCATCGTCGCCGTGCCTGTGTCTAATGGCACATTGCTCGCGGGCATTTACCGCGGTTTCAGGACCCTGTACAAACGCGGCAAAACCTCCCGGATACCCATCATGGTAGCCGGTTCTTCGTTTCAGAAAAACCCGATCATTCGGGCCTTTGAAAGAGGTTTGCCCACCTGCGAGGACCTCAAACCCGAACAAATCCGCGAGACAAAAATCAATGAGCCGCTGATCAACTGGCACGCTTTTGACGGCGAGGAAGCCCTGTGGTCGGTCCGAAACAGCAAGGGCTGGGCTGACGGAGTCAGCGATGCCAGCCTGATCCATCACGCCAGACTTCTCCGCGAAAAAGAAGGGCTGAGCGTCCTTCCCGCTTCGGCTGCTGGCCTCATCGCCTTGTTGAAAGCGCACGGTGAAAAACCTTTTGAAGGGGACCGTTATGTGGCGATACTCACCGGAAGAAAATGAGGACGGAAAAATGAAAAGTGACCAACAACAAGTGACAATCACCGCGTAATGTCCAACGCCCCTTCTAATTATTCTGGCAATACGGTGCAGGAAGGCGCAGCCATCGTTTACTGCGAAGGCGCATTTAACACCCCCAGTGGCAAAACTGCGCATGGTCTGGTGCGTTTTACGGAGCGTTATCAGGTGCTTTCTGTGGTGGACAGCCGCTATGCCGGTCAGGATTCCGGATTGGTCCTGGACAACCGGGCAAACGGGATCCCTGTACTAGGTTCCATCCCGGAAGCGGTATCGGCTGCCCGAAAGGCTGGAACACCCGCCCGGTTTGTGGTGGTGGGCCTTGCTCCTGACGGAGGCAGATTACCTGATTTTGCTCGAAGGGATCTTCGCTTATCGCTGGAACAAGGTCTTAACGTGGACAGCGGGTTACATGACTTCCTTGGCGATGATCCGCAATTGCTCGCCGCTGCAACATCTTCCGGCGCCCATATCCGCGACATCCGGAAAACGCCACCGCGCACGGAGCTTCATTTCTTTAGCGGAGTCATTGAATCTGTTGATTGCCTGAAACTGGCGGTTCTGGGCACCGATTCTGCGCTGGGGAAACGCACCACGGCATGGATCCTGGTCCACGCGCTGAGGGCTGCCGGTTACCGGGCGGAAATGATCGGCACGGGTCAAACGGCTTGGATGCAGGGGGCCCGTTACAGCCTGATCATGGATTCGCTGATCAATGATTTTGTTTCGGGCGAAATAGAACACGCGGTTTACACGGCCTGGACCGAGCAAAAACCGGATGTCGTCGTCATTGAAGGTCAGGGCAGTCTGATGAACCCCGCCTATCCGGGCGGCTTTGAGATTCTCGCGGCTGGACGACCCGATGCAGTAATTCTGCAGCATGCGCCGGCTCGCAAAGAATACGATGGCTTTCCAGGTTACCCGATTCACCCGCTTCCCCTTCAAATTCAAGCTATCGAAATTCTCAGCGGGCGACCGGTGATGGCAATCACCGTCAACCACGAAGACCTTCGCGCAGAAGAAATCCTGCCAGCCTGCGATGCCATTCGCAATCAGACCGGGTTGCCTGCCTTTGACGTCCTCGCCCATGGCGCCGGGGGCCTGCTCCAGGTTCTTGAACCTTACATTTTACAACCCCGGAAAACTCCATGATTATTCACAGGCTCGACAGCTTCGTCCTCAACCTGACCCTGCGCGAGCCTTACTCCGTAGCCTACGGAGATTTTCACCACATCACCAATGTTTTTCTCCGGGTCGAAACGGAAGACGGGCGGGTCGGATGGGGCTGTGGCGCGCCGGATGAAGCCGTTACCGGCGAAACAGCCGGTGGCGTTTTCGAAGCTTTTTCCAAAAGCATTGAACCCCTGCTGCACCGGGCCAATCTGCGGCACTTTATAGCGATTAATGAAGAACTTCGTGCGCATTTGAAGAAGCAACCTTCTGCACATGCTATGGCCGATATGGCTATTTACGACCTTCTCTCCCAGCGGGCCAATCTTCCCTTGTATCAGTGGCTGGGCGGCTTTCGCCGTTCCATGGCCACCAGCATCACGGTCGGTTTAATGCCCATGGCTGAAACTGTTGACAAAGCTCTGGAATACCTGGGCCGGGGTTTTCGCATCCTCAAGATAAAAGGTGGCCTGAATGTTGACGAAGACATTGAGCGCATCCGAATGCTTCTCGGCGTCGAGCGCTGGC
>JANNSM010000163.1:0-7676 GCA_031402635.1 Bacteroidota bacterium
GGGCTGTCTCAAAAGGGCAGCCCCTTTTGTTCATTTTGTGGATAAGAAGATTGGTATTAAATATACTATTCTATTCTTTTTACTGATTTTAGGGCTATGTCCAAGCCAAGCTTCAAGCCCTACCATCAGCATCAAATGTCCTTGCTGCCCCCTTCCTTGGAGGAGCTGATTCCCGACTCACACAGCGTTCGTGTGGTCAGTCGGATCATCGATGGCCTTGAACTGTCCATGCTCGAAGCCCAGTATTCGGGCGGTGGCCGTGAAGCCTATCATCCTCGGATGCTGCTCAAAGTGTTGGTCTTCGGCTATTTGAGCAACATTTACAGTTCGCGCAAGCTGGAAGCGAGCTGCTGTGAGCAAGTGCATTTCATGTGGCTCAGTGGGATGCAACGTCCCGATCACCACACGATCAACCGGTTCCGCAGCGAGCGTTTGGGTCCCGTGGTCAAGACCGTCTTCAGCCAGGTGGTGCTGTTGCTGCACGAGGCGGGTCACCTGGATTTGCAGCGCGTCTTTGTGGACGGTACCAAAGTGGAGGCCAATGCTAACCGCTACAGTTTTGTGTGGGGCCGCTCCTTGCAGACCAACCGGGATCGGATGCAGCGTCAGCTCGAAGAACTGTGGGCCTATACCCAATCGGTGGCCAAGGAGGAGCTGGGACAAGGTCCGCTACCGCAAGGCGTCGAGCTGGCCCCAGAGGCGGTAGCCCGGACGCTGGACCGTATCCATGGCATCCTCAAGGCCGACGGCAAAGCCTCGGTCAAGCAGCGGGAGAAGGTCAACTACGCCCGGCGCCACTGGCCGGCCAAACTGGAGGAATATCAAAAGCGGGAGGAGCAACTGGGCGATCGCAACAGTTGCTCAAAGACCGATCCGGATGCCACGTTCATGCGCATGAAGGAGGACCACATGGGCAATGGCCAACTCAAAGCGGGCTACAACATCCAGGTGTCCAGCAATGCGCAATACATCGTCGATTACTCGGTCCACCAAAGCCCCACGGACAGCGGCACACTCAAGCCTCATCTGCAAAGCCACCAGCAGCTCTACGGGAACATGCCCGGGGAAGTGATTGCCGATGCTGGCTACGGGAATGAAGAGAACTACCATTACCTCCAAGATCAGGGCATCGAAGGCTACGTGAAGGACAATTACTACGACCGCGACCGCAAGGCCAACGGTAAGAAAGGCAAACGCCGCGCAGGCAAAGAACCTGATTTTGCCCCCGAGCACTTGTACTACGATCCCCACACCGACCGCTTTACCTGCCCGATGGGACAGCCCATGGCTTACATCGGCAAACATAACCGCCGCACAGCCACCGGATGGCAGACGGAAGTGTCACGCTATCAAGCCAAACGCTGCGATGGTTGTCCGTTGCGCGGCAGTTGCCATCAACAGGTTGGAAACAGGATTGTTGAAGTCAGCCATCGGCGTCGCCAACTCAAAGCACAGATGCGCCAACGATTAGACAGCCAGAAGGGCCAACAGCTTCTGCGACAACGTAGCCATGATGTGGAGACCGTATTCGGCCAAATCAAACAGAATAAAAACTACCGAAGGTGCATGCTCAGGGGCATAAACAAGGTCAGTATCGAATGGGGACTATTGGCTATGGCCCACAACCTGGCCCAGATGGCCAAAGCGGCTTAGTAAAAGGACAATAGCCAGCGGTCCCGCTAAAAAGTGAAGGCTTGCAAGAAAACAAGCAACGGACAGCGTCTCAGTAAAAAGAAAGGGGCCGCCTCCTTCGAGACAGCCCCCTTGTAATTCGTCAAAAGGTGAAAGAGGCAAAGAGTCAAATAGGCCTTAATCCCGAAGACAACGAACTGAGTAACCGAAAAGCTTAGAGTCGGCGTTGCGGGTAGCAAAGTCGTCGTAGTAGTACAAAGCCCGTTCCTCGGCAAAGTAGGTTGCGGTCTCACTCGAGCTCCACCAGTAACCACTGCCCCCTTGAAAGTAGAAGGTACCACCGTTGGCGCGCTGGCCGCCCGGAAGCCCGGAAAACCCGCTGCTATTCGTGGCCGCAGTGTTAGGGCTAGACCACAAGCCCGTCCCGGCGGAAAGCGTACCAGTCGTCTTCATCTGGCCACCGGCAGTTGAACTGTGAAATGATCCAGTGCAGCTCCCACAGGTACTGGGATCCAGAACCGTAATCATCTGTGTCCACTCCGCATCTGTGGGCACATGCCAGCCGCTTGGGCATAATTCTCTTGAGTCTGTCGTGGTGAACCAGTTGTACAACAGCCCATAGGTGTCCTTATTCGCTGCTACATCATCGTAAACAGCAAAGGCGCCACTCGTGGTGACTCCCCAAGCACTGTCGCTCAAACCCGTAGGAATCGTACTACCATTACGGTAGTGCTCCACCTTCAGGTTCTCCGCCATCCAGCACTGATCGCCAATCCCAACCACATTATAAACATTCCCATCTACGTCCGTGACCGTTGCAGGACAGCCTCCCTCTAAGCATCGGACAGAGAAGCCATCCTGCTTGCTCTCTTCGTTTTGACCCGCCAGGCCGCCTACGTATTGCAGATTCCGGTTCACGGCAAATGGGGGAAAAGGATCACTGCTGCTCCACCAAAAGCCATAGAACCCCTGGTTGAAGTACCCACTAAAAGAGTTGCGGCCTCCTCCAGGAAGACCCGAAAATCCGCTGCTGTTGGTGGCCGCCCCGTTCGGGCTCTCCCACAGGCCCGTGTCGGCAGAAAGTGTGCCTGTCGTCTTCATCTGGCCCCCCGCTACACTGGCACCACCCAGAAAATCCGTCAGCTCCGTCCACTCGGCATCCGTGGGTACATGCCAGCCCGTAGGACAGAGCCCACGGCTATCATCCACAGCGTACCAATTGTACAACAATCCGTAGGTGGCCTTGTTGGCCGCTACATTATTGTAAACCGAAAAAGCTCCGCTGGTGGTAGCATTCCAAGCACTGTTGCTCAATCCTGTTGGGATACTGGCACCGTCCCGGTAACGCTCCACCTTCAGGTTCTCCCCCATCCAGCACTGAGCGCCTATCTCTACCACTGTATAAACATTCCCATCAACGTCCGTTGCTGAAACCGGGCAGGTGCCGCCTCCCCCGCCCCCTCCTTTCTCAAAACTGTTGCTCGCTGATATGGGCGTTACCGCATAGGGCGGTGTTGTGCTGCAGGCAGCCTGTAATTGCCACGTGTAAAGGCCCGTAGTCAACAGGGCATCCGGAATCAGGTACTGATCCCTTTCGAACCCAATGATCCGGCGCGTGACGTTGCTTCCAGTGGGAGACGTGGCCTTAATCTGCACACCAATGCTCCCGGGTACCACATCCCATTCCAGCAAGGCTCCGCTGAAAGGGGTGTACGTTGACGTCAGCCCGGTTGGGGCTGTGCCAGGGTCGCAAACCTGTGCGCTCAGACTTTGGCCGCTTAACCAGATCAAGAAAAAGCTGAATATCAGTTTCTGCATTTTTGGGGTACCAGTTCGCATATTGTAGTTTTTTCAATCACAAACTATAACCAAAATCTAAATGATCAAAATATTAGCTGCGTTTTTTGCCTCTGTAAGTGATTATCAACGAACCGCTCTAGATGAAAAAATAAGGGCCTTTCAACCAGTGAAAGGCCCTCTCCTCAATTCATAAAACCCATCCACAAAAAAGCCTTGGAGGCGCCGGCTGCAGGCATATGCCTCTTCCGGTGCATATGTTTCGACCCCGTACCTTCCTGCGAAACGATCCTGCAGGCGGGTAAGCCGGGTTCTTTCATTCGATTGTCTTTTTCGGTTGTCTTGTTGGTTTGAGCGGTTCCTGGATTTCAAAAGTCCTTGAGCCAGATCCCCATAGTGTAAAGATTACACTAAGCAAATCTAACAAGATATATCACATTTTCAAAAGATTTGACCGATAAATATTGCGGGAATGATAGCCGAGCGCGGTTGGTGCGGGAAGGGCGGCGGGTGCGGGAAGGGCGCTTGGTGCGGGAAGGGCGGTTGGTGCGGGCTCAGCGGGCCAACAGGTATCCGGAAGAAGGGGCCACTTCGACGGTTCCGGAAATCGGCATGAGTCCTTCGCCGGCAATATTCCTGCCATTGCCAATCAGCTTCCAGGTTCCTTCGGGAAGATTGAGCGGATAGGGTTGACCAGAGCCGTTGAAGATCATCAGCAACTCCTTCCAGGAATCCCCCGCAACGGTGGCATCGGCGTGAAGGATGACCACCAGGTCGGAACCGCTTTCCGGAAAGCGGATAGCAGAACGGATCAGCTCAGGATCGTCCATCCGGAAAACCGGGTGCGCTTTGCGAAGGGCGATCAGGTCGCGGTGGTAGAGCACCAGATCGGCATAATCGGATTTGCGGTTCCAGTTCAGCGCATTGACCCGGTCCGGGCTTTTGTAGGAATTGTGTTCCCCGCCTTTCGTGTATGCCATTTCGACCCCTTCCTGTAAAAAGGGAACACCTTGTGCCGTCAGGACCAGCGTGTTGGCCAACCGCTGGATAGCCAGGCGGCGCGATTCCGAAGTATCCGGTGTGGAAATCGCCACTTTGTCGAAAAGCGTATGGTTGTCGTGGCAGGAGACGTAATTAATGACCTGCGAAGGACGCGCTGCCCAGGGTTTTGGCGAGTAGTTGACCTTTGCGTAATCCACTTGGGGATGGGCAATTCCCCCGACAAGTCCGGCGCGTATGTTCATCGCCTGCCCGGACTTTCCGCTGGCAAATCCGGGGTCCTCTTCGTCTGACCAGTGGCCCTTGATCCCGTCGCGAAAATCATCGGAGAATGCGGCAATACCCGGCATTTGCCAGGTCAGGCGTTTTACGGCCCGCGCTTCTTCCGGTAGCGGGCTTGGACCTGCAGTCCACCCTTCGCCATACAAAAATATGGAAGGGTCAATGGCGTCCATGTCTTCGCGGATTAGCCTCATGCTTTGCTGATCGTGAACGCCCATCAGGTCAAATCGAAAACCGTCAAGGTGATATTCACGCGCCCAATATTGCAGGGATTCGCGGATGAATTTTCTCACCATGAGACGTTCGCTGGCCACTTCATTGCCGCAACCGCTGGCATCCGACAATCTGCCGTCCGGTAAATTCCGGTAGAAATAACCGGGCACTATCTGGCTGAACACGCTTTCGTTCACGGAAAACGTATGATTGTAAACCACGTCCATCACCAGCCCGATTCCGGCGCCATGCAGCGCTTGAACCAAGGTTTTCAGTTCCCTGATGCGCGCTGCACCGTCGGCGGGAACCGTGCAATAAGTTCCTTCCGGCGCATTGTAATTCAGCGGATCATAGCCCCAGTTGTACCCGGGAGCAGTCAGGGTTTCATCCAGGGAACCGTAATCAAAAAACGGCAACAGGTGAAGGTGGGTTATGCCCATTTCCACCAGATGATCCAGACCGGTAGAGAGCCCTTCGGGCGAACGGGTGCCGCGCTCAGCAAGGCCCAGAAATTTACCCGCATGCACAATGCCAGCTCCAGAACCCACCGTGAGATCCCGGACGTGGCCTTCGTACAAAACAATGTCTGTGAAGGAGCGCGGCGACACCCGGCGGTCTTCATCCCAGCCCGGAGGACTGGCCAGCGAAGGGTCAATAATTTGGCCTCGCCGGCCGTTGCGACCGAGCGCCCGGGCGTAGGGATCCGGTACTTCGCCAAGCCAGCGGCCGTCAACCCGCACCTGAACGGTGAAGTAATAGCCGGCCCAGCTTCCGGGCAGGTTTCCGGTCCAGGTGCCGGATTCCGCCTTGGCAAGCTGGACATTGCGCACAGGCTCGCCTTCGAGATCCGTTTCGAAAAGCCGCCAACGCACTTCCGTGGCTGTTGGCGCCCAGATCCGGATTTGGGTTGCATCCTCCGCCCAGGTCAAACCCAGGTCATTGCCATCGTAAACCGGATACGTGGAATAATCCACCGTTTGAGCGGGACTGAGGACTGGCATAAGCAACAGGATAATCAGGAGAGGGAAAACGAAGGCTCGCAAGTTCATGCTCGTAAAAGTGCCTCCGAATTTAGCGATTCCCTTTAGCGTTTCTGCCTTTTGGCTGCTCATGGATGTTCCTGACAGCCGGTAAAAATTGGGCGCGAAGGATCAGAGCAGTTCGCAGAAAATTGCCCTTCGAAAAAAAATATATCAGGTCAAAAGCTAAATCATCGGTATTGCGCTTTTTTCTTCGCTCTCCGGCTTATGGGGCCAGTTTCCGGATTAAACGGAAAAGCTCGTCGCGGGCAAACGGCTTGGTCAATACAGCACTTGCCCCGTGGGTCAGCAGGCGCTCAGCCTTCTCGGCGTCCGCTTTGCCCGACATGATAATGACCGGAATATTCCGGTAAAAACCCGACACTCTCAGATTGTCCAGCAAAACTGCACTGCCCATTCCGGCAATATCCACATCGGTCATGATCAGATCCGGAAGATTGCCGGAAGCCATCCAGTTGAGTGCGGAGTAGCCGTCTCCAAATTTGCTGACCTGGAAATTCCTGCTCAGCATATGCTCCAGGAGCATCCCAAGGTTGTGGTCATCTTCAATCAACAGAATATGCCTGGTGGAACTTATCATGACCAAATCCATTGGCCGGAAACGCAATCAATTGCGGCGCTCGGCTTTCTCCCACAGTACGGTCTGTCTGCCCCGCAAGTTTCGCCAGAAACCCGCAAAGACAGCATAATTCATCACGAAGAAATAATACGGAATGAAAAATGCCTTGACCTTGAGTTTCCTTTGCTCCATAATATAACCGATGGCTGCCAAAAGATAAAAAAGAATCTGTGCGGCCATAACCAGGCGATAAAATGAAGGCGGTAAAATTTGGTCGCTTTTGGCACCGATGAGGAAGAAATTAAACAACAGTACACCAAACAGCGCAAGTGGGGTAATGGTCCAGCGGAGCACCCGGTGCGAAATGTACTGGAAACTCAGCATCGGGTTAGGAAAGGGAATGAGCAATCCTTTGAGCCTGCCGATGGCCTGCAATCCTCCTGCGGCGATGCGGATTTTGCGTTTTAACTCCTCCTGTACTGAAGCAGACGGCCCTTCTACTGCATATGCTTCCGGTTCATAAACGACCCGATGACCTTCTCTGGCGATGCAGAGCGTCATATAAAAATCTTCGATAACCGTGTCTTCCGGGACCGGGCAGTAAAGTTCCCTTCGAATGGAAAATAACTCGCCGGCTGCACCCACTACGGAATACAACTCGGAATCCAGGTGTTTGAGCAGGGATTCGTACTTCCAGTAAATCCCTTCCCCCGCCGCATGCGCAGCATCACTTTCGCTCATGTGTACCCGCTTTTCGCCGGCAACAGCACCAACTTCGGGGTCCCGGTAATGCCTGACTATCCGCCGGATGGCTTCGTGATTCAACAGGGTGTTGGCATCGGTAAAAACAATGATCGGGGTGCGAAGCTGGGGCAACACCCGACCGACCGCAGCGATTTTTCCGCGGCGTTCATCCTGGTGGTGGACCTCAACGCCGGGAAAGGACCGGGCAATTGCTTCTGTCCGGTCATCGGAACCATCCGTGATGATGACGTGGTGTAGTTTGCCGGCAGGATAGTCCAGTTCCAGGTGATTGAGGATTTTATCGGCAATCCAGCCTTCTTCATTATAGGCGGCTACTACTAAACTGACTTCGGGCCATACGGCATCCGGGGCATGTTCATCGGGGACAGGACGGCGGCCGCGAAAGGAAC
>JANNSM010000164.1:0-8668 GCA_031402635.1 Bacteroidota bacterium
GTCCGTTGGCATAGGGAAGGGCCGCAGTAACCAGGTATCGGGCGGGCTGAAGCATGAAAACAGAAGCTTTGGGTAACTTGCCCAAAGATAGCAAAGTGACAGCCCGCTTAACCTGCCGCCCGGGTGACCTCGTCGCCATTGTTTGCCCCGCCCGAAAACTCACGGCCGGGGATTTGAGCGATGCGGTAAACCTGCTGGAGCATTGGGGATTTCGGGTGCGGCTGGGCGAGAGTGTCGGGGCGGAAGACCACCAGTTTGGCGGACCGGATTCCCTCCGTGCTTCAGACCTCATGAAGCAGTTGGAAGATCCGGAAGTCCGGGCCGTGTTCTGTGCCCGCGGTGGATATGGCTCTGCCCGGCTTCTCCCCCTGCTCGACGGGACTGTTTTTAGCCGGAATCCAAAATGGCTGATCGGTTTTTCAGACATCAGCGCCCTGCATGCCTGGGCACTGAACACCAACGCCATTCCCACCATTCACGGCCCGATGCCGGTTTTGTTTCCCACCACGGAAAACAAGGCGCTGGACATGCTGAAAAATCTGCTGTTTACCGGAACGATGCCGCCTATTGAGGCTCCGGCGCATCCTTTGAATGTTCCCGGTGAGGCCAAAGGGGTTTTGATCGGGGGAAATTTGTCGGTGCTGTACAGCCTCCGCGGAACCCCGTGGTTTCCGGCTTATGAAGGTGCCGTGCTATTTCTGGAAGACCTGGACGAATACCTTTACCACGTTGACCGCATGATGTTCAATCTGGAGCTCGGCGGGGTACTGGACCGAATTGCCGGGCTAGTCATCGGTGGAATGACCGACATGAAAGACAACCCAGTTCCCTTTGGCCGGAGTGCTGAAGAAATTATTAGGGGTCGAATGGGCAGCCGTCGGATTCCGATGGCGTTTGGGTTCCCCGCAGGTCACTTCCCGGATAACCGTCCAATAATATTGGGTATGCCCGTAAAACTTTCTGTCGGTTCTGCCGGATCAGCAGCAGGAACCCGGCTGGATTTTCTATTAACAGAAAAACGAGAGAAACGGAGCTGATTTCCGTCAGGCCGAGCGAACGGCAGGTTTAACCACACTCAGCGGCGACGATTCACGCACCGAATTGCGCAGCGCCTGACGGATGGTGACAAAGGTCTCCAAAGGATCGTGGTGTTGCCTCCACAATGCGCCCTGAAGCACGACACCGCTGAATCCCATATCCCGCGCCTGAATAATGGTTCGCTCATCTATTCCACCGAGGGCATAAACCGGTAGTGCAATCTGCTTCAGCGTTACGCGTATGCTTTTTTCGTCAAAGCCAGAACTGATATTGTGATCAGAGATTGTATTAAAAACAGGGCTCAGCACCAGGGCGCTAAAGCCTTTTTTTGTGGTTCGAAGTCTTTCGAGGCTATGGCAGGTGATGGTCCGTTCAAAGTCTCCGTACCGCAGGGCCATGAAATGGCGCCGGGTTTGGGAAACCAGCCCCGGCTTGTGGTAGGAGGATCCAAGGTGAACGCCCTTCAGGGAATATTTGGAGGCCAGTTCCGGAAAACTGTGCAGGACAATCCGCTTGCGCATTCCAGGGTCCACATCATCCAGGATTTCCCGGATTTGCTGGTGGGAAAACCCGGGCTTTCGAAGGTGATAGGAACTGAGTCCGGCTTCAAGAAGCTCCTGAATAATGTCCGTTTCCTTTTTGTTTTTGTCCGGGCTGGACAGTGCAATTAATTCCATACGGGGAAGGGACTGAGAAAATTGAGGAGGAATAGGCTTTTCAATAATTATTCATCTGAAACGATCAACACCGAACCCAACGGTAATAAAACTAATCATAAATGCTTTGGATAAATGACAACAATAGGTTCGGCAATGTGACGATGTTAGTAAGTTCTTAATTCTGTGGAAAGCCTTGGCTTTTCAGGGGAGCGATCGGGCATTTTCTATGCAGCGCTGCAAAACTACCGTCTATTCCGGAAGCAAATCCGCCTTTAGGGCTCCAACCAGGATTTTGGCTTCGCATCGCACCGGCAGACGGCGCCCGTCATCACTCAACCAGAGCGTTAATCCGTCATCGTCTTTAAAATAATCTCCGGTGATAAGCTGGGGCTGCAAAACCAGGCAATTGGTATAACCGAGGCGTGTCTTAATGCGTTCTCGCCCAACGAGTTTTACGCTGAGTTGCTGGGGTTTGCCGTCAATAATCAGGTCAAGCGGAGCCCGTTGGCCTACACGGTAAGAGGACCAGTCAACAGAACGCATGTAGTACAACGTGGAGAAGAGATCCCCGATGCAGTTGGAAACCCCCTTAACCTGCCCTTCTTCATTGCTGCGCTTTGACCGGTGTTTGTAGTGGATACTACCGGCCTGCCGGTCATATTGATACTCCCAGTAGAACCGCGTCTTGCCTTCCTGAATGTCCCGGACATAATGGACCGGAAGCACGGTCTGCGGATCAAACCAGGTCTCATAGCGATCATTTACCGGGAAAAACAGATTTATGCGATCCGAGGAGTGGGCGATAGCCACGCCGTGCGGGTAAAGCGGCCCTTCGGGTTGGCCTGGGAGCGGTGCGGGCTGGAGGGTAAGATTCAAATCCCCTGCGCCCACCCAGATCAGCCCCAGTTGGTAATAAACGCTGAACGATAGGTGCTCCTGAACGGGCAAAACCTGAACAACGGGTGCACATCCTGCTACCGCAGCCAGCATCTGTGGAGTCTTTCGATCAGGTCCGCCTTGAATCAGGCTGGTCAGAGCCAGAAGCAGAAGAATTTTCATGGTAGTTCCCGGTTTGTTTGGCGCGGAAAAAATCCCGGCGCAACAACAGGACATAGCCCAAAACCGCAGGAATGATCAGATTCGTAAACCAGAGCGTACTGGAAGTTGCGAGAACACCCATTTCGCCGGCTGTGTAAAATCCGAACACCAAAAGAGCGATGTTTCCGCGTTTTAGCAGTTCCACCGCGGCAAACGAGGGAAGGGCTGACTGCAACAGAAATATGGTGCCGACAGCTGTTATTCCCTCCTTCGGTTGAAGGGCAATGCCGTAAACCCGAAGCAAAACCAAATATTGTGCCGTAAAAACCGCGTAGCGCAACCCGGACAGGAGAAAGGCTACCATCAAATCCCGAAAATCCAGCTCTCCAAGGCGGCGGATATGTGGCCTTACCCGCCGTGGCAGGCGGTTGGTCCAATCAAGAACAGCCCAACGGGATAATCCGGCATAAACCACCAGGGCAATCCCAATCATCAGAAATAATAGAGGGAAAAACCATTCTGGCAAGGTGCCCAAAAAATCCAGGTGGCGGCGAGAATACACCCGGATACAGGCCGCACCCACGCAAAGTGTGATCAGAATCTGCGCGAAAGAGCCCACCAGAGAAAGCGAAACTGCGGACCAGCGATTCCGCGGCTCCAGGTAAAGCAGCCTTCCCCCAAATTCGCCGATCCGGTTTGGCGTAAACAAGCCCAGAGTTACGCCCGCAAGAACCGCTGAAAAGGCCTCAAGCGGGGTCAGCCGCTGGGTCTTGCGAATTAGCCGTCTCCACTTTTCGGATTCCACGCCCCAATTGACCGGCACCAGGAACAATACTACGAGCATCAGGGGCAGAGCTTCCGGGCGAAACGGGTTTTCTACCTGCCCCAGAATCGTTGCGAGGTTTTGCCGGTGTAAAACCTGGTAATACGCCGCCCCCAGTAAAGCGATGAGAAGCCCTAACTTTAAGGCAACATTCCACCGGGCCGCCTTCTGCATCTGTGCAAAATAGGGTAATTATTCCACCGTCCGATCCCGCGCGGGGCAGCATCATTTTGGGTGTTGATCCGGGCAGTACGATTATGGGTTATTGCGTTCTTGAATCCCGTGGCAAACAAGCCCGGGTGATTACCTCGGGAATAGTCCGGTTGAGTCAGTATGGAGATCATTACCAGCGGCTGACGGCCATTTTTCACCGGTTGAATCAGGTGGTTTCAGAATATCGCCCGGATGAACTGGCCATCGAGTCTCCTTTTTTTGGTAAGAACGTTCAGTCCATGTTGAAGCTGGGCCGGGCACAGGGTGTCGCAATCACAGTGGCGTTGACCCGGGGAATGCCGGTTCAGGAATACTCTCCCCGCAAAATCAAGCAGGTGATTACCGGCAATGGCAATGCCAGCAAGGAACAGGTTGCGAAGATGCTCCCTACCCTGGCGCTCATTTCCGGTTTGCCGGCAACGCATGATGAAACCGATGCGCTGGCCACTGCGCTTTGCCATCACATTGAACGGCAACGCCCACTCGGTCCGGCGGTGAAAACAAAAGGTTCACGGTCGGGAAGCTGGAAGAAATTTCTGATGGAAAACCCGGAGCGTGCTGCGGAGTAAAGGAATCGGGTAAAGCGGGATGGTACAGCGCCGGCCAAGGTTAAACGCTCCCTGCTTCCCGCTAATAAAAACCCTTCAGGATAACCGGCCGCGGATAGCGGTGGCAATTTCTTCAAATTGCCCGGGCGAAAGACGAAGCTTGGGCTTGGCGAAATCCAGGTCGTGCAAGCTATTGAGCGGAACCAGGTGAACATGAGCGTGGGGTACTTCCAACCCGATCACCGCCAGACCAACGCGCTGACAGGGAATGACCTGCCCGATAGCTTTAGCAATGTTTTTGGCGAAAGGAAGCAGGCCTGCCAAAAGCTCGTCATCCAGATCAAAAAGGTAGTCCACTTCAACTTTGGGCACCACCAGTACATGACCGCGAACGAGCGGGAAAATATCCAGAAAAGCCAGATACTGTTCCGATTCTGCAACGCGGTAACAAGGAATTTCGCCCCGAATAATTTGGGTAAAAAGCGTGGCCATTTTTCTACAGCGTAATCTCCAGCACTTCAAATTCGATGGAACCGGCGGGAACCTGAATCAACACCACTTCACCGACTTCCTTGCCCAGCAAGCCTTTGCCGATCGGAGAGGTCACGGAAATACGCCCCTCCTTGAGATCCGCTTCTTTTTCGGAAACCAATTGGTAGGTCACTTCCTTTCCGGTCTTTCGGTTCTTCAGCCTCGCAGAGGTCATCACGGCAATGCGCGAAAGATCAAGACGGCTTGTATCCAAAATCCTTGAATTGCCGACAATTTCTTCGAGCTTGGAAATTTTCAATTCCAGCAATCCCTGGGCTTCTTTGGCAGCGTCGTATTCGGCGTTTTCGGACAAATCTCCTTTGTCTCTGGCTTCCTTGATTTGCAAAGCAATTTCCTGCCTCCCTTTGGTCCGCATCTTCAGCAATTCCTGCTTCAGTCTTTCCAGACCCTCTTCGGTGACGTAATTGATGGCTGACATCCTTACTGGATGATTTAGAGGTGTAAAAAAAAGGAAAAACGCTCCTCCTCAGCGGGTGGAAACGTTTCTCCAAACCAAATTTAGGGCTTTTTTATCCTTTGCACGGCAAAATATGGCCATAGCCGAATGCAGATGTTGAGAAAAAGTTTTGCCGGAGGAAGTAAAAAAACGGGCGCCCCTGCCTGATTGCAGAAGCGCCCGATGTAGAGTAATTGCCTTGCTTACAATTGGAAGCGCAGCCCGATGGCATGCGTCCCGTTGTAGGGATTGGAGGTGCGGTAACCGTAATCAATCGCAACCTGGGGACCGTCTTCCTTAAACGGCTGGATGAAGCTGAAGCCGGCAGCAAGCCCTGTATGAGCGGTAGTCCGTTCAATATCGTCCAACAGGCCGTCTTCATATTTGTACCCGGCCCGGAGCTGAAAACGCTCTTCGCCTTTGATCGTCATTCCATATTCAAGGCCCAGTCCGTACTGGTCTTTGTAGAATGAATTGGACTGAAACTGCGCCACTGCAGTAACGCGGTTGTTGGTGCCAATGTAGAAGTCGTAGGAGCCTCCAATCGTGAGCAAAGAAGGCAATTCAAAATCGGCGGTTTGCTGGTCAACGGTGGCTTCAAACGTGCCGTCCGGCGGGTCGGACCGAAAACTCAACCCGTCTCCCCTGAAGTTCATCGGCGTGCCTACATTGCGAAGCGCGATACCGAATTTGACCTTCTCCGGATGCGCATCGTTGCCAGTCACGTACTGAATACCAATATCCAGGGCAATGCCAAATGCATTGATGTCAGCGATGCTTTCCGATATGCCGCGAATGGTAACGCCACCAGCCAGGTAATCGGCAAACTTGCGCGAATACGATACGGCGAAGTTGGCTATGCTCGGTTTGAACGTGGCACCGGTGCCTTCGGGAAGGCTGGTGGTAGTCACCGGAATTTCACCCATGTTCATGGTCATGACCTCGATGCCAATAGCACCTTCACCCAGTTTTTGAGCAATGCCAAAGACATTGATGTCAATGTCGGAACCCTGGAGCCAAAGGCTGCGGGAAAAACCGATTTCCGTACTCCTCGCATAGGCGAGACCGGCAACGTTTAACCGCATGGCTTCCAGACCTTGAATGGAAGCGATGTTAATCCCGTTCCAACCGGAAGATCTGGCCCAGGGATTGATCAGCAGTTCCGATGCGCCGGATTCCCCGATGCGATCCGGGTTGCCGGCAAAACAGGCGGTCAAAGGCAGTATGGCCAGCAAAAGGCCAGTGCTCAGTTTATGGGTAAGGGTCATATCCTTCGCGTCTTTCCGGGTGATTGGAGGAAGTGATTAGAACGTATCAAGGTCAATTTGCCGCATTACCCCCATCCATTTCAGGGTGCGTTCGCAGAGACCCTCTGCATCAATGTGAATCAGGTAAATCCCACTGGCTACCGGCACACCAACTTCGTTCTTCAGATCCCAGTCCAGGGAAGTATCCTGATTGCTCGAAGCAGTGTTCAGGGCAGCCCCTTCCGTATTGTCTGCCGCTACGTCGCGACTTAATCTGCGGATCAACGTCCCGTCAAGTGCGTAGATGGAAATTACACACCGGGCTGGCAGGTTGGTGAACTTGACCGTATTGTCAAGTGTACTGGTTTCGTAAGACGAAAAAGCGTAGTACGGGTTGGGAACTACATTGATATTGTCACAAGCTGTCTCTGCTACCGATTGCACATTGGTTTCGGCTGCCAGCTTCTGGGTGCTGAAGCGGTATTTGTTGTACCCGCTGTTGGTGTTGTCAACCGGATAGACCTGGTAGGGCTGTGAAACCCTCAGGCGTACCGTAGTTTTTGTGGGAATAAGCCCTTCCGCCAGGCTGGTCAGCGCAAAGCCGGATTGTACGAATGGCATGGAAATCCACATCGCTTTGTTCCAGGCATTTCTGCGGTCAACGGTTCCCCCTGACTGCATCAACAGGAAGAATTCCTCCCCTTCGTCATAGCGGGTATTCATGACATAGATGTGGTGCATTCCTCCGTAGCGCGGGTTAAACACCGGGTCAAAGAATTCGTCCGTGGGATTCCATAACATGTCATTGCCGTTGCTTCCGGCAAGCCAGGTTGATTCGCCAAAAATGATGTTCAGCCGCTCGCCCGTTTCAAGGTCAATAGCGTAACCCGGAAACCAGGATTTGCCTGAACCAGTACCATCGGGCAAGCCATCTTTGCCCACGGACGGGTTCAGCTTCACGTCGCTCTTATTATAGATCGAGAGGCCGTCTTCAGAGGTCTCCACCACCACGCTGCGGGTCCACTCGTCTTTATTGGGGGTGAAGACCACATCAACACTGTGCAGGTTCTCAAAACTGATCGTGGGCTGAACACCGATGATACTTCCCAGAGGGCCATACTCGGCATTGCTGGCGACTAATTTGGCCGGTGCCCAGGTACCGCCCAACACGCCTTCGTAAACCTGATTGTTGTCAATGCCCACGTAGTCTGCGGGATCATCCGGAGAAAGTCCTGCGCGGATCCAGTTAAAGAGTGACTGTGCCTCTCCGTCCGGAACACCGGTCAGCCATGCCTTTGAGGCACTTTCGTAAACGATGGATGCCTCGAGGAACCCGTTGTTCACGGTCCGCTCAAAATAAGTTGGATCGTTGTTTGGGTCGGTGGGATCAAAGTCAACGGTGATACCACCGGGATAGGCAGACTCACGCCGGCTACCTGAACCAAAATCCACAAAGAACTCGTCCTGGAAGGCCGTTATTGCCAGACCCCACTTTTCAACGAGTTGTTCATTGAGTATATCGAGATTCTGGTCTGAATTTACGCTCTCCCCCGTGCTCAGGTTGGTCAGTTTCCAACTGCTTTCGCGGGCAGAAAGTGCTTCGGTGCTAACCGATGCATCGGTGAAGGTCAGTTCAAAGTCAGCGGCCGGGATCTTCAACGGATCAGCGACCATGACATCCACCGGACCAAAACGGCCCTGATAAGTTACCGTGGGGTCAAATCCGTTGATGAGAATTCGCTGAACGGACTCTTCGGTGACTTCCAGTACCCGACCTCCGTTGCCCATGCCTTCCTGACGGATCAGTTCCGGTCCTTCACCCCAAGCTGAATTCAGAAGGGTACCACCATTTTCCGGAGCGGGAATATGCGGAATAGCCGTGTAGGTTTTTACGTTCTGGCGACCTTGCAGGAATGGCAGTTTTTGCGTGGTAGGATTTGAAGGATCATAGTCCTTGAAATTGTTGTAGGCATATGCTACTACCGAAAAATAGTAAGTCTTATGGTTGACCAGGCGTTGGTCACCTTCGGCAAAACGGTCTTCAAGAACCCGAAAAGTGTGCCGGATTCCTTCGTCATTACCGTCAACCATCAACATAGGGACATCTGCATTCA
>JANNSM010000165.1:0-4705 GCA_031402635.1 Bacteroidota bacterium
TCGTGCGCGTGAATGACAGCTTCATCCGCATCTATGGTTGGTCGCGGGATGAGATCATCAATGCCGACGTCATCAGCCTGGTTACGCCCGATGAGCGCGAGCTGGCCCGCAAGAACCACGATGAATTCATCCGCACCGGCATCCGCAGCTCCGGCGAGCTCAAGATCATCCGCAAGAACGGCAGCATCGCCAACGCGCTGTTTACCACCGCCACGCGTGTTGTTGCGGCTGAAGTACATCGTATTGCCCGTTCCGCTGAACGAAGCGGGCCCGTCGTTTAGATCAGAAATCAGCCCCAGGCTCAACGGTCTGGATTTGTTGAAACGGTCTTTGAAGCCTTCGGCAAAATACAAGTGCAGGTAAGATTCGCCGGTCCACTGATCGGTTGGCGTATTTTTCCCGGGCGAACGGGAGCTGGTGTAAACAATGCCATTGCGGAAAATGAACGGACACATTTCGCTGCCGGGCGTGTTCACACTCAAAGGCAATAATTCGTAATCAGAGCCCGTTCCGATCAGGTCGCTGATGTCCGTACAACTGGAGAGCAATTCAATGCCTCGCGCGTCGTTGGGCTGCATGTACGTGTAGCGACGGTACCAATTGACGGCCTCGGCACATTTGCCGTTTACCTGAAGCGCCTGGGCGTAGTACAAAACAAATTCCGGGCGTATGTTCTGCTGGTCAACGCCGCGGGCGTAGTAGGGTTCTGCCTTGCCGATCTGGTTGGTCAACCGGTAACATTCCGCCAGACGCAAGCTCGCTTCCAACCCTTCCGGCCCCTCGGCTAGCTCGCGGTAAAGGGGAATGGCCTCGCTGAAGGCCATGGCGTCAAACAAACTCTCCGCCTTGCGAAAACGCGAAGGCTGTCCCAGGGTTGACCCGGAAAAGAGCCCGATAAACATTAAAAAAACGATAACACGACAAGTCATAAGAGGACCACAAAGATAGACAGGCCGGGCGATTCAGCCGGAATTCAAAATTCGTGGATAAAAAGTCGCTTCAGAAACTAGCGGGAATGGAGTTTATGCATGAACTTGCCTATTCTGCTATTCCTGGACATCATCATGAAAACAACGCTATTGGACCCATTGCGAAGCGATTTACCCGGCAAAAGTTTTTTTGTTGCCCTGACTTTTGTGAATGGTTCCGGAGAACTGCTTGACCAGCACCAGACCTCCGGAACTGTTGAAACCCTTACCGAAGACGGCTACCTTTTGCTCAGGCAATCCGACGGCAGCCTTTTTCGCCTGCCGGTTGATCCCAAGGTCATCCGGGTTGCCTCGCCGGGTGAATACCGCGTGAGAAACAGCGGAGCGCGAATCCTCAATCCGGATTACCTCGGGCAGTGGGAAGTAACCGTGCGCACTTCCGGCGAACTGGAGCGCTACCGCGAAGGTGGCTTTCCCCTGCTGGTGGCCAGCTAATCAACCATGCAAGACCGCCGCAGCTTTCGGCGGCGGGTCCTTTCCGGACTGGCCGGTTTTCGCGCGCTGATCATTTTTGTGGTTCTGCTGGCCGTGCTGGCTTCCGTTCAGGCGTTGCTGCTCGGCACAAAAACATTTGAAGGTGGCGGCGAAGTGCTTTATACGCACTACAACAATTTCGTGATTTACGCGCGTTCGCATGCGCACCTGCTGGCCGGCCAAAACCTTTACACGGCCTGGCCCTCCGAGCAATACGACCTGTTCAAGTACAGCCCCACCTTTGCCTGGGCATTTGCGCCCTTCGCCGCCCTGCCGGTAGCGGCGGGGTTGATCTTGTGGAATCTGATCAATGCCGTCTGCCTGATGCTGGCCTGGAAAAGCATGCCGGTTTTCAGCGCACAGCACAGGGCTGCACTGGCCTGGATTCTTCCCGTTGAACTGATGACCAACTTGCAGAACAGCCAGTGCAATGCGCTGTTGGCTGCCGGTGTGATTGGCACCTGGGTTGCTCTGGAAAGGAGGCAGTGGTTTTGGGCGGCGGCCCTGGCGGCGGGTGGCCTCTTCCTGAAAGTGTATGGTTTTGCGGCCATAGCTCTGTTTATCTTTTACCCGGCCAGACCGCGTCTGGCTGGCTATACCATTTTTTGGCTTGCCCTGATGGCGGCGCTCCCCCTGTTGTCTGTCTCACCGGCAGAATTTCTGGGACATTATCAGACCTGGTGGGCGCAGATGAGCGGGGAGCGTCAGGTCGAAGTGGGGCTTTCTTTTGCCGGCGTGGTCAAGGCCTTCAGCGGCTGGACTCCGCCAAACGGGCTACTGACGTTGGGAGCTATGCTAACTTTTGGCCTTCCGGTTTTGCTGCGCTACCGAGATTGGACCAACACTGCGTTTCGCGTTCAGGTGCTGGCTGGCGTTTTAATCGGGCTGGTCATCTTCAATCACATGGCCGAATCGCCAACCTACATTGTTGCCATTTGCGGCGTGGCGCTCTGGTTTGGCTGGCCATTGCTGGCAGGAAAACGCATTTCCACCGGGAGAATTTTGGTCTTGATTGCCTGCCTTGCCCTCAGTTCGCTCTCCCCTACCGATATTTATCCTCCGGTAGTGCGAGAAAACTTCTTTAAACCGTATGCCATCAAAGCGCTACCGGTCTGTGTGGTTTGGTTTTTGCTGATTGGGGAGATGCTGGCAGGGATCGGGAGATCGGGGGAAAGCACACAAGATTCCATGCCAGGCAAGCCTGATCAGCGCCGTGCGCCCCAACTTTGACGGGTAACAGAACAACCTTAATGTTTAATTTCTACATCAATATGGCTTCTCTGCGTTGGTTTCCGCTCCTTTCGCTGCTGGCGATAGCCTGCAGGCCCGCCAGTCCGGGCAACGGAGAGGTTAATCCGGCGGCAGCCAATGATTACATGAACGAAAGCGGATTCCGCGACCTGGTAGACCGTTTTGAAGCCCCCGACCGCAATGAATGGCAATGCCCCGATCTGATTATGGACCAGCTCGGACCACTACAGGGCAAAACGATCATGGACCTCGGCGCGGGAACAGGATACTTCAGTGTGCGATTTGCCGATGCGGGCGCCAAGGTTATCGCTGCCGATGTGGACCAGCGCTTCCTCGATTTTCTAGCCCAGCGCGCACAGGGACTGGGTTATGGACCCGATAAGATGGAAATGCGCCGAGTTCCCTATGACAACCCTTCGCTTGCAACCGCCGAAGTGGACATCTTCTTTACCTGCAACACTTACCATCATATTGAAAATCGCGAGGAGTATTTCAAACTGGTTAAAAAGGGTCTTGCCCCCGGCGGCCGCGTGGCCATTGTAGATTTTCAGCAGGGCAGCAGCCCGCACGGACCGCCCCCCGCCATGCGGGTGCCCACAGAGGTGATGAAAAAGGAACTTCGTGCTGCCGGTTTCCGCCGTGTAGCCGTGGACAGCACCGTATTGCCGGAACAGGTTCTGGTGGTCGCCTGGCCTTGAGGCTCAACCGATCCTCTGTATTCGGTACTTCGTCAATGCGCTTCGAGCCAGTTTTCACCAATCCCGGCTTCCACATCAAGCGGCACACCGAGTTCGTAAGCATGGCGCATTCGGTCCACCACGAGGGGTTTTAGTTCTTCGGCTTCGTCGCGCAGGGCGTCAAACACCAGTTCGTCGTGAACCTGAAGGGTCATGCGGGAGCGCATGTTGCGCCGCTTCATTTCTGCCTGAATAGTGATCATGGCCAGTTTGATCAAGTCGGCGGCTGATCCCTGGATGGGGCTGTTGATAGCGTTTCGCTCGGCATGTCCCCTAAGCGTCTGGTTGCGCGAATCAATATCGGGCAGGTAGCGCCGCCGCTTGAGAATGGTTTCTACATAGCCCCGGGATCGGGCCGTTTCGACCGTTTCTTCCATATACCGCTTTATGCCCGGGTAAGTCTGAAAATAATTGGCGATCAACACATCGGCTTCTTTGCGGGGAACATCAAGACGCTGACTGAGGCCGAACGCGGAAATGCCGTAGATGATTCCGAAGTTGACCATCTTGGCTTTGCGGCGCATGTCTGAACTGACCGATTCAAGCGGCACGCCGAAGACACGCGCTGCGGTGGCCGCGTGGATGTCCAGGCCGGAATGAAATGCCTCGAGCATGGCTGAATCTTTAGAGATGGCGGCAATAATGCGGAGTTCAACCTGGCTGTAGTCGGCGCTGAGCAGCACGTGATCGGCATCGCGGGGAATAAAAGCCTTTCGAATTTCGCGGCCGCGGTCGGTGCGAATCGGGATGTTTTGCAGGTTGGGGTTGTTGGAACTCAGGCGGCCTGTGGCCGCTACCGTCTGGCTCAGCGTGCTGTGAACCCGTCCGGTGCGCGGGTTGATCAGGCTGGGAAGCGCATCAACATACGTTGATTTCAGTTTGCCGATCTCCCGGTATTCCAGCGCTTTTTGCACGATGGGTTCTTCGCCGGCCAGCCGCAAAAGCACCTCTTCGCTGGTGGAATATTGCCCTGTTTTGGTTTTTTTCCCCTTGTACTCCACACCCAGTTTGGTGAACAGGATTTCACCGAGTTGTTTGGGCGAATCGAGGTTGAACTTTACCCCGGCCAACGCCTGCACTTCGGCTTCTATCCGCGCCTGATCTTTGGCCATTTCGGTTGAACAACGTTCAAGGAAATTGCGGTCAATGGCCACGCCTTCAAACTCCAGATCCGCCAGAACACGCAACAGCGGCAATTCCACGTCTTCATACAATTTTTCAATGCCCTGCTCCAGGATCATCGGCGCAAAGACG
>JANNSM010000166.1:0-5592 GCA_031402635.1 Bacteroidota bacterium
CGGGGCGGGGCGGGCGGGGTGGGGCTGGTGGGCGGGGCGGGGCGGGCGGGGCGGGCGGGGCGGGCGGGCGGGTCGGGGCGGGCGGGTCGGGCGGGTCGGGGCGGCTTTTCAGCCACCAGAAAGCGCCTGAAGAATGTAAACCTCGTCGGTGTCGCCAATCGGATCACTCAACCTGACCCGGTCAGTGACCCGCTCACCATTGACGAAAATGTTGACGTGGCGGCGTAGGCTGCCGTCATCCTGCAACAGGTAATCGCAGAGTCCGGGGAAGTGTTTTTCTGCTTCGCTCAGCACATCTGACACGGTGGAGCCCGGCAAATTTGCCGAAGTCAGCCCGGGAAAAAACCGGTTCAGAGCAGCGGTAAAGCGAAGGACTGGCATCAACGAAAGTTATCCAGCAATTGCTGCAACGGCAAATTTCTGCATGGCAACCAGATGCTGAAGCTTTACTTTCCGGACCTGCACAGTTGTGTACCTTTGAAAAGCGATGGCTTCTCCTCCCCTTTTGGATCGCTTTGGCAGGGCTCACCATTATCTGCGGATCTCGCTGACGGAGCGTTGCAACCTGCGCTGCGTTTACTGCATGCCCGAAGAAGGCGTTCCCCTGCAGAACCGCGAAAAATACATGACCGGCGCAGAGGTACTTTCCCTGGCGGAAATCTTTGTGCGGCTAGGCGTTGACAAAATTCGCCTGACCGGAGGAGAACCGCTGGTTCGAAAAGATTTTGCCTTCATTGTACAGGGTTTGGCCGCCCTAGGACCCAGTCTTAGCCTGACAACCAACGGCATCCTGCTGGAACAAAATCTCGATCTGCTGGAGCAATGCGGCATCCGGTCCGTGAATGTGAGCCTGGACACCCTTCAGCGCGACAAATTTTTTGAACTGACCAAGCGGGATGAATTTGAGATTGTCAGAAAGGCGATTGACCTTTTGCTTCAGCGGAATTTCCGCGTTAAAGTCAATGCTGTTTTGCTCCGGGGAAAAAACGAGGACGAGATTGAAGAATTTATCGCGTGGAGTGAGCGGGAACCTGTGCATGTCCGCTTTATCGAATTCATGCCGTTTAACGGAAATGACTGGGGCTGGGACCAGATCCTGCCTTTTCATTTGGTGCTGGAACGTGCCGGTGCGCGATTTGACCTCGAGAAAGTTCACGATGATCCCAATGACACCGCCAGAGCTTACCGGGTTCGCGGCGGCCAGGGGACATTCGGCGTTATTGCTTCCATGACCGCTCCCTTTTGCGATACCTGCAACCGGATTCGTCTGACTGCCGATGGCAAAATCCGCAACTGCTTGTTCAGCGATGATGAACTGGATCTGCTGGGCCCCCTTAGGCAGGGGGAAGACGTAGAAACACTTATTCGCGCGAGCATTACGGCCAAACACGCCCGGCACGGCGGCATGGAGGAAATTTCCCGCCTTTCCCGCGAAGGATTTACCCGGCGGAGTATGATCCGCATTGGCGGTTAACTTTAAGGCCAATGCAGACTCCGGTTCATATCAGTTCTTTGTATATCTACCCGGTAAAATCATGCCGTGGAGTTGCCGTTCAGGAAGCGGAAGTCACGCCCCGCGGCTTTGCGCTGGACCGGCGCTGGATGCTGGTAGATGAACACGGCGAGTTTCTTTCGCAGCGAAACACACCACTTCTATGCCGAATTCAACCCGCTATGAACCACCGGGGCTTATCGCTTCACTATCTGCACGAAAGCATTCCTCCCCTGTTCATTCCATCAACCAGTTATCACGGTACCCAAAAGGCTGTAAACATATGGGGTGACCAGGTTTTAGCTTATTCGGTAGGAAATCACGCCGATGAATGGTTCAGCAGGATTCTTGGCAAGACGTGCCACCTGGTATGGATGGGTCCGGACAGCATTCGGCCCGTGGACCCCGGGTACAGCCAGCCAGGCGATACAGTTAGTTTTGCCGATGGATTTCCATATCTGTTTTTAGGCAGATCATCCATGGATGAACTAAACCGTCGGTTGCGGGCCGATGGAAAAACTATCCTGCCGATTGAGCGCTTCCGGCCCAATATTGTGGTGACCGGGGCCGAAGCCCATGCAGAAGACCGCTGGACAACTTTTAAAACCGGAGATCTGACATTTGACCTGGTAAAAGCCTGCGAGCGTTGTGTGGTCACCACCCTGGATACCCACTCTGGCGTTTACGGGCAGGAGCCGCTGCGCACGCTGGCAACTTACCGCAGGGGGGAAACGGGCGTTTTGTTCGGTATAAACGCTTTGGTGAAAGGCAGTGGGGTGGTGCGGGTTGGGGACCGGGGGGTGGGGGAATAAATGCTTAGGTTGATGAATCCGGCTTCCTATCTTTACCGCCGGAAAATTTAAACGATCAGCCCGGATAAACCGGTCCACCATATCGAAACTATAAGACGGACCGGTCGTAAATATTGCATCGTATCCGCAGTGACCACCGTTTGATTGGCTCATTCAACGAGTTGACGATTAACTCTTTACAAGTAGAATAGCCGAACTCCCTGCAACACCTAATACAATATTATGGAAATCGCCATTGTTCTGATTCTGCTGGTTTTAGCCATTCTGGCTTTCAGTACGGAAAAGATCTCGGTAGATATTGTTACGATGACCTGTGTCCTCCTGTTGGTTCTTACCGGCATTTTGGATTACAAGGAAGCATTTGCCCCATTTGGAAGTGACTTTATCATCATGCTGGCGTCCATTTTCGTGGTGACTTCAGCCATAGATTCTTCGGGAATTCTTGAAGTGTGGACGGCCAAATTGATGAGAAATCCAAAGCGCAGTCAACTCGGTTTGATCATGCCACTGATGATGATCACCGGAGCTTTTTCGGCCTTTATGAACAATACCACCGTAACTGCGCTGATGATCAATCCCGCAATGGCCATCGGAAAAAGATCGGGAATCAACCTTTCCAAAATATTACTTCCGGTTGCTTTTGCTTCCATTGTGGGCGGGACCTGCACGCTGATTGGCACGTCAACAAACGTGGCTGTAAACGCCTACCTGAGCAAAAATAATTTTCCCACTATGGGCATGTGGGATTTTACCTGGATCGGTTTAATAATGCTGGGTGTGGCCCTGGTTTACATGGCCGTTGTAGGTATTCGGTTATTGCCAAAGCGACATGAAGGCGAGCTCACCAAAGCCTACGGAGTGAGGGAATACCTCAGCGAGATTAAAATCCTGAAAAACTCTCCGCTTATCGGGCAACTCATTCACGATTCGGAAATCTCGAAAATGGGGTTTACCGTGCTCGCTGTGATCCGCGGTGACCGGCAGTTTTCGCCCGGTGAAAATATTTCTTACCACGAAGGAGACATAGCGTTGGTAAAAGGCGAAATCAAAAATCTGATCGCTGTAAAAAATACCAACGGTATTGATATTGTTGCTGATACCCCGGGTTTTTATGGGCAGGATCAGAAAGGCTTAACACTTACAGAGGTGATCATTCCCGGAAGATCAAACCTTGCCGGTTCCACCATCGGTGAAATTGATTTCCGGCGAAAATTTGGGATGGGGGTCATGGCCATTAACCGAGAGGGTAAAAGCACAATGGATCAGTTGAATAATATTCAATTGGATGTCGGCGACATGATTTTGGTACAAGGCACTCCCGAGGCTTTCAAAAACCTCAGAAGCCATCACGACCTGGTTGTTTTGGGCGAACATGTGCCGGAGAAAAAAGACTTATGGAAGGGATACTTCGCCCTTGGATTTTTTACATTGGCCATTGTTATCAGTTCCATCGATGCATTAAATGTGCACGTTTCCATTGCCTTTTTGGCCAGTGCCGTATTGTGTATGGCAGTTGGCGCTGTAAAGCCGGATGAAGCATATAAAAACATCGAATGGAAATTGCTGGTGCTGATTGCGGGGATGACCTCTTTTGGCATTGCGATGGGCAATTCAGGAGCTGACAAATTCCTGGCGGAACTTATCGTGGACTGGTTTCACGGATTTGGTCCGCAAGGCATCATGTTTGGATTTATGGTGCTCACTGTTTTGCTGACTCAGCCTATGAGCAACGCCGCTTCCGCATTGGTTGTCTTACCGGTTGCGCTTCAAGCCGCTTCAACCCTGAATGTCAATCCGATCACTTTTGCAGTGGCGGTGATGTTATCGGCCTCGGTTTCGCTGATTACGCCATTTGAACCTTCTTGTATTCTGGTTTATGGGCCTGGAAAATATAAATTTATAGACTTTATAAAAGTCGGTGGTCTTTTGACACTGATCCTGATCGGCATCATCTACGTCTGCGTTCCGATGACCTGGCCTCTGTAAAAAAAGTACTTTAAGATATTTTTCCTCCCATATCAACTTCCAAAGGGGTCTGATTTACCTCCGCGTTTTTCCAGAAGTTTGATTTCTTTGATGGTAATGCCTTTGTCCAGAGGTTTTAGCATATCATATATTGTCAATGCTGCCACCGATGCGCCATGCATCGCCTCAACCTCAACACCGGTTTTATACCAGGTTTTGACTTCGACAAAAATATGGATTTGCATTCCGTGCATTCCATAACTTATTGCGGCGAATTCAATTGGAAGGGGATGGCAGTCGGGAATGATTTCCGGCGTTTTCTTGATCCCGAACAACGCAGCCGCTTTTGCCATTTCAAAAATGTCACCCTTTGGAACGCGGTGATCGAGAACGGCCTGCAAAGCTTCAGCCTCAGTCAGTTCAACAATAGCGGTGGCTTTGGCATAGCGAAGGGATGGGTGCTTAGCGGTGATATCAACCACGGTTATTCATTGATAAGTATTAAAAGATTTGTTGTGCGAATGTTCCTTCAACCCAGCGGGTGCCGCCACCGGAAAGGAGTTCGCGTTTCCATACCGGTGCTCCGGCCTTGACTGCTTCAACGGCTGCGCGAAGGCCATCAAATGCTTCGGCCCTGTGCCCCGCGCGAACCACCACGAGCATAGAGCACTGCCCCGCCCGCACCAGCCCGACGGAATGCCAGATCCGGACCGCGTGCAGATTGTGGCGATTTGCTACCGACCGTTCCATTTCGTTGAACAATCGTTCAGCAAGCGGAGCGTATGCGCTGTACTCGATAGCCTCAACCGTGTCTTCCCCAACGGCATCAGCGCGGATGATACCCTGGAAACTCGCACAGGCTCCGCTGCGGGCGGCGGCGCCATCCCGGGCTAACGCTTCTTCCCAAGCCGCAGTTTGTTCGCAAATCCACAAGGGAAGCAGCGGGCCGTTGACGAGATGGGATTCCAGGTTCATTTCCGCTCGTGTTCATGTATTATCCGCCGGCATAAGGGGGCAAAAGGGCCACTTCATCGCCGGGAGCAAGACCGGTATTTCCGTGGGTGAATTCCAGGTTAACCGTAATCCGGTAAGGCGTTTGCTGCAAAGCCGGAAATCGCGCTTCCAGCCCGCTTTGCAGAGCGTGTAAATCGCCGGGAGAAGGCAGTTCAAGCCGGTCGGTACCCGCTACATCCGAGAGCGATCCAAAAAAAAGCACCGTGACGGGCATTGGCGAAGGCATCGGCTAAAATTACAGTTTCGGAAGGAGAAAAAGTTTGTACGGGCGGCGCGGGCGGCGCGGGCGCGGGCGGCGCGGGCGGCGCG
>JANNSM010000167.1:0-2106 GCA_031402635.1 Bacteroidota bacterium
CCGTTTGTCAGTTATGGCGGCTCCTCCGTGATGGCTTTTTCCCTGCTGGTCTTCACCATGCTGCGGCTGGATGCCGACCGGCTGATGGCCCTGCGGTAGCGCAAATGGGCCACGCCGGGCTCGTGTTCGCCGCTGACCTTACCTTTGCGGTCGCTAAAGCCTTTAACCTATGCATGCTACGCTTTACCGCACCCATACGTGCGGAGAACTCCGCGAAACCGATGCCGGCCTTGACGTGATCTTGTCGGGTTGGATGCACCGCAGCCGCGATCTTGGCGGGATGACCTTTGTTGACCTTAGAGATCGCTACGGCATCACGCAACTGGCATTTAACATGAGCGATCATGCAGGTTTGTGCGAAAAGGCCCGCAAACTCGGTCGCGAATTTGCGATCCAGGTTTCCGGCAAAGTGCAAGTACGGGAAAGCCGCAACAAAGAGCTCAGCACCGGAGACATTGAGATTCTCGTGGCCAAACTGGAGGTGCTAAATTCCTCCGCCCTTCCCCCGTTTCTCATTGACGAAGAAACGGACGGTGGAGAAGAGTTGCGCATGAAATACCGCTACCTGGACTTGCGGCGGCCGCCCCTCCGGCGGGGGTTGGAACTGCGGGCAAAGACGGTGCGGGCCGTACGGGAATATTTGGATGGGCAGGGTTTTCTGGAGATCGAAACGCCGAATCTGATTCGCTCAACACCAGAAGGAGCCCGCGACTTTCTGGTGCCGAGCCGCCTGCAGCACGGCAGTTTTTATGCCCTTCCGCAGTCACCACAAATTCTGAAGCAGTTGTTGATGATTGGCGGCATGGACCGTTACTACCAGATCGTGAAGTGCTACCGCGACGAGGATTTTAGGGGTGACCGCCAACCGGAATTCAGCCAGGTTGACTGCGAAATGGCCTTTGTTGGGCAGGATGATGTGCTCGCCATGTTTGAAGGAATGACGCGACACGTTTTTCAGCGCGTTCTGAATTATGCCTTGCCTCCGATGCCGCGGATGCCTTACGCCGAAGCTTTGGCGAAGTACGGGAGTGATAAACCCGATCTGCGGTTTGGGGCGGAAATCCACGAACTGAACGCTCATTTTGCGGCAACGGATTTTGCCGTTTTCCGCAGTGTGCTGGACAGCCAGGGGCTGGTTGCCGGAATTGTCGCCAAGGGCTGCGCGGAGTATTCGCGCAAGCAGTTAGACGAACTGACGGACTTTGTCAAAGCGCCGCACCGGGGGGCGGGGGGCCTGGTCTATGTGAAGTGGAACACGGATGGAAGCATCAAATCCAGCGTGGACAAGTTTTTTGATCAGGAGACTTTGCGATCTGTTGCCGGGAGCATGGGCGCCGTAGCCGGTGACCTGGTGCTGATCGTGGCGGCAAAAACCGGGATCACCCGCAAAGCGCTTGGCGATCTTCGCCTGGAACTGGCAAAGCGCGAACACTGGATTGACCCCAAGGCCTGGTCTGTTTTGTGGATCGTGGATTTTCCGCTTTTCGAAATGGATCCGGAAACGGGTGAACGGATTTTTGTGCACCATCCGTTTTGTGCTCCTCACCCGGATGACCTCGGTTATTTTGAGAGCGATCCGCTGCGATGCCGTGCCCTAACCTATGATATGGTGATGAACGGCAACGAAATTGTTTCGGGGTCAATCCGCAACCACACGCCGGAAGTGCAGCACCGAATTTTTGACTTGCTGGGATTTTCTGAAGAAGAAAAACAGGCACAGTTTGGCTTCCTGCTTGAGGCGCTAAAGTTTGGCGCACCGCCACACGGCGGTTGTGCGTTCGGACTGGATCGCTGGGTGATGCTGATGGCCGGTGAGGACACCATCCGGGATGTCATTGCGTTTCCGAAAAACAACGCCGGTCGTGACCTGATGCTGGACGCGCCTTCATTGGTCAATCAGAAGCAACTGGATGAGTTGGGCATCACCATTAAGTCAAAAACATAATTTTTCTTGCGGGAGGCCTGGGATTCGGTGAGCTTCGGAGAAGATGAAAGTCCGGCAAGCGCCCCTCAAGGAACACGCCTGGCTTACCGCTTCAGCTCGGCGCGGAGGAATTGCCCGGTATGACTCTGTGAGCTGTCCGCGACCTGCTCCGGGGTGCCCGA
>JANNSM010000168.1:0-6437 GCA_031402635.1 Bacteroidota bacterium
ACCACCCTCCCCGCCCCAACCGCCCCCGCCCCCGCTTCGTTCCGGCCACGATGCTCGCCTTTCCGTTTCAGGAATTTCACCGATTACCATCCAGGAGGCGAGCCGCTCGTAGTCTTCCTCCGGAAATCCATAAATCTTCAACAAGTCTTCCGGTTGCCTGAACCGGCCTCCCGCTTCTACGTACCGCTCCACCCGCCGCGCAAGGGAGGCCGCCACGCCGAGTTTCATCCAGTCTTCCGCCCGGATCAGGTTGGGGTCAAACGCAAAGAGCGTATCCGGCAAACGGTACTCGCGATTCAGGGAATCGAGCCATTGCTGAGTCTGCAGAGGCACATCCGTCCACCAGGAAGCATAGCGGGATTCCTGACGATTCCTCAGCAGTTCCGGAACCACAAGCAACATTACGGAAGCGATAAACAGCACGCTAAGCCCGTCCCGTTCGCGTCGCGCGAGGTCAAGGCTGTCCGCGAGAATCGTTCGCCACGGGGGCAAGGGTCTTCGCCTGAAAAACTTTATGGCGCGAGCGACCGGGCGGCGGCGGTGCAGCGTCTGGGCCAGGGGCAAGGGTCTTCGCCTTAAAATTTTCATTCCGCGAGGTTAGCCCCGCGAACATCACACCGGGAAGAAAACCGCCTTTAAAAAACAGGTGTGGAAAATATCTTCAGCCGCGGCGTTTTTTGATATGCTCCAGGTAGCGGTCCAGTTCCTTTTGAACATAGGGATACAACAAATACAGACCGATAATATTGGGAAACGCCATCCCCAGAATCATGGCATCCGAAAAATCGGTAACCGATCCCAGATTCATGGTGGCACCGACAACGACCATCAGACAAAAGAAGAGTTTGAATCCGTAATCCACCCATTTGTGATCGCCAAAGAGGTATTTGCTGGCCTGCAGACCGTAATAGGACCAACTGATCATGGTGGCAAAAGCGAAGAGCAGCACGGCCACCAGCAAAACGTAGGGGAACCAGGAAATTACGCTGGCAAAGGCAACCGAAGTCAGCGCCACACCAGCCGAAAACGCCTCTCCGGAAGAGGATGCTCCCGCCTGAAAATTCTGGTACTCGCCGGTAATCACAATGACCAGTGCGGTCATGGTGCAGATGACCACCGTATCAATGAAGGGCTCTAATAGCGATACGATTCCTTCCGAAGCGGGCATATCTGTTTTTACTGCAGAATGGGCAATGGATGCGGAGCCGATGCCGGCCTCGTTAGAAAAGGCCGCCCGGCGGAATCCCTGCACCAGTACGCCGATAAAGCCGCCGTAAACTGCCTTGGCATCAAAGGCCCCGTAGAATATTTCGCCCATCGCCCAGCCGAATTTATCGGCGCTGCCAATAATGACAACCAGCGAGGCAAGCACGTACAAGCCGCACATAAATGGAACCACTTTATCCGTAACCCTGGCTATGGAACGGATTCCGCCAATGATGACCAACCCCGTAAGAATCGCCATGACCAGTCCAAAAATCCAGGCCGAGTTTTCAAGCCATCCGGTCACCGCCGTGAACTGCGCGGCAGCCTGATTGACCTGGAACATATTTCCCCCGCCGATAGACCCGCCGATGACGAGCACCGCCGACATGACCGCCAAAAAAGTGCCCAGCGCCGTTCCGAAGGCCGAACCGTTAAACCGCTGGGAAATACCCCGGCTGAGGTACCACATCGGACCTCCGTGTACCACACCGGTTTTGGGATCAATGTGCCGGAATTTCACGCCCAGCGTGCATTCCACAAATTTTATACTCATGCCGAAAAGGCCAGCCAGAACCATCCAGAATGTCGCCCCCGGACCGCCTACACTGATGGCAATTGCAACTCCCGCAATGTTGCCCAGACCCACCGTACCCGAAAGCGCGGCGGTTAGCGCCTGAAAGTGAGTGACTTCGCCCGGGTCATCGGGATCATCGTGCTTACCCCTGACAATATCCAGCGCCAGTTTGAACAGGCGGAAGTTCACAAACCGGAACACCAGCGTAAAAAAGACCGAACCAACCATGAGCCAGGCCAGGATAAAAGGAATGACAATCCCGATGGTCAGGTCCGCTCCCTCAAGCACCGCTATACCCGGCTCCACGAGCAACATACCCTTCGGCTTGAGCTTGATAACCCGTTCTTCCCCTGCCGCGGTCATCACGGTAACCGTTCGTTGCTCTTCATCCACAGCCGTTACGGTACCGGCAACCGGACTGGTATCCGGTTTACGGAACGTCAGCGGTGTAAACAACAGTCCGCCCACCGCATCAGAGGCTGGTTCCACTACGCTGTTGATGCGATCGTCAAGCGAAACGGCCGCAGAAGCACGGAACGGAAATGCCGTAAAAAACAACACCAAAAAAATCCCAGGAACGAAAGACCGGATTACCATAAGCGACAAAATAGGCAAATAAAAAAACCCGGTCCGTGTAAGGACCGGGCTTGAAAATACAATTTGTGGCGAAACAGGACTTGCCGGAACTGATAAGGTCACCGGCTGGCAATCCAGACTCAGTGCTGAATGACCACCCGCCGGCTCAGCCAGCGATCGCCGGCACGCACCCGAACGGTGTACAATCCCTCTGCAAAACCGGGATCGGGAACCTGCAAAACGGATGCTCCGGAACTGGGCCGGGAGGTCCAGACCCGCTGGCCTGCAGTGTTGATCAACTCCACATAATCGGCACCCAATTGGCCGGGCAAACCGATCTGAAATCCGGCGCTTGCCGGGTTGGGGAAAACGGAAATCGCTCCGTAACCTGTCGGTTGATCAATTCCGGAAACCGGCTCTTCTTCTTCGCCGATTCCGTAAATCTGCAGATCGTCCACCAGCGCTTCTACCAGACTTCCACCGTCAAAAGGAAGACCGGCGATAAATCGATCGGAGGCGATAAACAACAGCGAAACCGTGGTATTGGCACTGACATAATCGCTGATGCGAATCACATCCTGACGCCACGAAGCATCGGAAGTTTTGGTGGTGCTCACCGGTATCCAGGTAGTGCCGTTGTTAGAAATGAAGACTTCAAACGGATCATTGCCCGGGTTGGCTCCGCCGGGAGGATCATTGGAGAACCAGCGGTAAAAGCTGAAGACCGGATCATCATAAATACCGGCATTGAATTCGGGCGAGCGAATCGAGGTCTCTCCGCCATCTATGTCAAAATTGGCCGGGCTCGATGAGGTATAACCCTGGTATCCCGTGACCTGGCAGAAATTCAGCGTATTGTCCGGTGTGCGGTCCACGCCGGGCTGATTGACGAAACCGGAAGTTGACGAAACTTGCGGGATATTGATCTCCCATCGTCCCGTGGCGGCATCGTCCGTTCCAAACGGGTCGTCCAGCCACGCGCCGGAAAAGTTGTCAAAATCTTCGGTACCCTTCAGGGCGTAACCCACCAGCACAAAAAACGGCAGGTTGGGATCGGCAGGTTGATCGGCTTTTGAGGGTTCCGCCAACGCTTTGGCGCCGTAGATGTCGGAAACTTCGAAATAGTACTCAAGAATGGTTCCTGCCGGTTGGGCAGGTAATTCCACCGAAAATTCTCCATCGGAAACTTCTCCGAGGTTCTCCTTCGTCCAGGTGCTGGTTCCCTGTGGCCGCCAGAGTACCGAGACATCGCCCAGGTAAGCCGGAAAATCAACGTCCAGATTCGCTTCGATTAATATGGGTTCATCGGCCAGGGCAGATGACGGGGTGTGGTTTAGTTCAGCGCTGGCTAACAGCGTGATCCCGTGCTGACCAAATGCGGCAATGATGTCCACGTCTCTGGGAGTGCCGTTGCTCAAATCGGCATCATCGTCGTCCTGAACCAAAGCCTCGAGCAGGACTTCGCTGTAAATGGCTCCTTCGTTTCCATCAGCACCATCTATAGTTGCCGGAAAAGTGGCAATCCACAAGTCTGTCATTTCTTCCAGTGAACCTCTTATGACACCAAAATCCCACCAGGCTCCGGCAATAATTTCCCCATCGGCATGAACTTCGCCTACCAGATCTTCCGGGTAAACCTTGGGATCAATATCGTAGCGCCGGACATCTGTTCCGGCTCCGGCAAAGCCATCGCCCAGGATCGGGTTCCCCGTGATGGAAAGACCCCAGATATCGGCGTAACCTTCCTGCATGGCGCCATTGCCCATTCCGGAACCGTCCCCGAAGAAGCTATAGACATCGTAGTTAAGACCGTGTCCGTATTCGTGGTAAACCACATCGCTGAACAGCGCTGTAGCCGGGCAGCCTCCGCCGGGAGCATAAAAGTTAATGCTGCTGCCATCGTAAAACGCATTACAGGACCCGTCCGTGCGGTCAACGCGCACCAAAAAGGGGAAATCCAGCGTCGTAAATGCCGGGAAGAATCCCTTCATAAAGTCGTGCACAATATTGGTGTGGTAGTATGCGGAGATCTCGCGGCTGCTGGCCTCTGGATCAAAACTGATCGTATTGAGGCCCGGATTGAGCATGGTGGTAAATTCCGAAGGGGTTGTTTCGGCTGCACCCTCCTGCACCTCCGCGTAAAGGCCATCCATATAAACGGTGGCCATTGTCGGGGTGGTGATCGTGGGAATATTGACTGAACCGTTTGCATCGGTGTAGTAATCAACACCGGATACCTGAACCCGCAGGTAAGGCAACCCCCTAACCTCCCCGGCAATCAGCGGGTTGTCAAAGACCGTTCCTTCAACAGAAGCATCGGCTGCTAAAAAGTGCGAGCAATCGTGAACCCGCGAACTGCGGCTGAGCAATTCACCGCTGCGGGCGTCCACCAGGCTTTTGAAATATCCCGGAATTCCGTTGACCGGCTCAAAATGGCTTTCCACCCGATAAACCAGGCGGTACTCCAGCCCGTCAGGACCCGGCAAGGGTAAAATCGCCAGTTTGGGATCAACCGATGACGAGGTCACGGCATAAGGAATACCCGTTGCTGATGCCGCAGCAGCCGTTTCAGGTCCAATGGCCGGAACCGTGATCACGCTGATTTCAGGATAGAGGTCTGTCCCGAACAATACCACCCGACCATCGAGGGTCAGACGAACGGTGGCCCTGCTGCCGATCACGGTCAAGCCCCGATAGGTCTGATCAAAATCAACATAGTGAAATTTTCCCTGTGCGTGAGAAGACCGGAGGGTCAGATCCTCCAGGGGCATCCGGTAACCGTCCAGCTCCCGGGAAAGGAGGTTCATGGCTTTTTCTTCGGAAGAACTGCCGGCTACCGCAAAAGCCGGTCCTGAAGCGCGATGCGGCAATCCGCTGATCTCATCAAATTCCACATACCACGCACCATGGGCGGATTCGAAATTCTGCCAGGGCTCCTGGTTGCGCAAAGCGGTCTGAAGCTCCGGGCTGAGTTCGCGGGTGGTATTCCAATGCCGGACATTAAAGCCGGCCCATTCTCCCTGCTGCATCGTCTGTGCGCGAAGGCTGTTCCCGGCAATGACCAGACAAAGGCCGGCCAAAATCCGCGGTAGTAATGTGCTTTTCATAAATAAGAGGGGGTGTAGGTGTGGGTTCGGTAGAAAGAAACTGCTTTTGGCAACAGCCTGAACGATAAAAAGGTTCATCCCGGTCATTGGTCAATCTGAACCGGGCATTTATGAGAACCTTTAAAGATAAAATTTAATACCATCGTATCCCAGAGAAATCCCGGTCGGAAGTTCTTGTTCTACGTCGGCATGACGCCCCATTTGATGGCTGATGTGGGTAAAATAGGACTGCTCCGGTTTGAGCTCTTGCACCAGGGCAATAGCCTCGCCCAGCGTGAAGTGTGAAATGTGTTTCTCCCTTCGCAGAGCATTGAGCACCAGTACATTGAGGTCCTTTAGGCGGTCCATGCCCAACCCATCAATCTCGTTGGCATCGGTTACGTAAGCGAAATCGGCGATGCGGAATCCCAATACTGGCAGCCGGTAATGCATGACGGGTACCGGCAACATCGAAACCCCTGCTACGGAAAAAGCGCTCACGCCATCAATTTCATGCATCGAAACCTGGGGCAATCCCGGGTAAACATGTTCGGTAAAGATGTAATCGTATTGCTTTTTGATGGCTTCGAGCACACTTTCGGTTCCGTAAACGGCTACCGGCTTTCGCTGCCTGAAATTGATGGCGCGGATGTCATCAAGTCCTGCCGTGTGGTCTTTGTGCTCGTGGGTGAACACAATGGCTTCCAGGCTGGCAATTCCTTCGCGAAGCATCTGTTGCCGAAAATCCGGCCCGCAGTCAATGGCAATGTGCAGACCCTGGTCTGTTGTGATCAGCGCAGCACTTCGCAAGCGGTTATCCCTGGGGTCGGGAGAAGTACATACCGGACACTGGCAGCCGATCATCGGGACGCCGCCTGAAGTTCCGGTGCCGAGCAGGGTAATAATCACACGGCATCATTGCTGACCACAGCGCGCGAAGCAATGAGCTCCCGTGCCCAGGCCGCCGACTCGGGCGAAAGGCCTGCCAGGTCAAG
>JANNSM010000169.1:0-4146 GCA_031402635.1 Bacteroidota bacterium
TTGAGGCTGCTGCGGTTCACCAGTTCCAGTGAAATTTTGAGAGAATCTCCAGGAACGGCGTGCGGGGAGAACGCAACAGCTTCTGCCCACAAGCCCAGACATTGCCGGATCAGCTCAGCCGTTTCCGCCTGCTTCCGGGCAATCCGGGGATCGCTGCGGAGCAATTCCATTTTTTCTCGGGCCATCAAAAGTTCTCCGACACAATATTCAGGATGATCCGGATTGAACATCTTTTCTGCACGCGCCAGATGTTGGGCTATTGCGGAACCGCCTTCCAACCGATTCCAACTCAGGTCCATGCCCGTTAGCGGATCCGCCCACGCCGGTGAGCCGCCGGATTCCGGGACTGAGGCGGGCATGGGCGTGCCATCAAGCCATTCGAGATAATCCGGCTCCCTGCCCCGGGTGCCCGTGGATCCAAAACCCTGGCAGCGGTGCATGCTCCGGCTTCTGGCTGCCACCTCGGTATAACTCATGCCTCTGACAACGTTGTAAGTCCCGGCATCCACGGCGCATAGATTGCTTTTATCCGCTGCCTGAAACGCTTCCTGGCTGCCGTAAAACCACCAGGAGGTGTTGAAGAATATCCTACCCGCCTGCCAGGGTTTTACAAAAGCCAGTTGTTCCGGAAAGGCCAAAGGATCGGCCGCCAGCCGGAACGCTTCAAGCGACAACATGGCCGAGGCCGTGTGATGGCCGTGGGTGCTGCCCGGACTGCGGTGGTCAAAGCGGTTAATGATAATATCCGGGCGGGTTTTGCGAATTGCCCAAACCACATCAGCAAGAATGGAATCCCGGTTCCAGATTCTCAGCGTCTCGTCAGGGTGCCTGGAATACCCAAAATCATTGGCGCGGGTGAACATCTGTTCACCGCGATCCACTCCCCTGGCCATCAGCAACTCCTGGGTGCGGAGAACTCCGAGCAAATCACCCATTTCCGGGCCAATCAGGTTCTGTCCTCCGTCGCCCCGGGTCAGGCTCAGGTAAGTGGTCGTCAATTTGCGCTCGCCGGCCAGCCAGGCAATCAGGCGGGTGTTTTCATCGTCCGGGTGGGCAGCCACATAAAGCGCCGAACCCACTACCTGCAATTTCCGAATGTTTTCTAAAAGTTCTGCCGATCCCTGCTGGCGGGGATGGCGGTACGGCAAAACCGGCTGGGCAAACTGCTGTTTCGCACACACAACGGTCAGAAAAAATAAAACCCCCAGCCTGAACCAATGACTGACGGGTAAAATCCCTGGTGACGGGAAAAATGGCTTCATAAAGGATGAACCAGTTAATCGCTCGAGCCCGGATCGGGCCCTGTGAGCAAAGATGCTCAAATCGCCAACAAGGGCAATAGCTTGCCCGGCCTTGTTGTTTAGCTTTGCTCTATGCCAACCGAGTCAACCGATGTGGTTCAAAGTCACGAAATAGCCCGGAAAATAGCCGGCCTGTTGCTCGACCTGGGTGCAATTCGCCTCCAGATTACCAAACCGTTTACCTGGGCTTCGGGATGGAAGAGCCCGATCTACTGCGATAACCGGCTCATCCTCTCCTCACCGGAAGCCCGCCACATTGTGCGCGATGCCATGGCCGGCGTTTTCCGGGAAAAGTTTCCCTGGGCAACATGCGTCGCCGGCGTAGCTACCGCCGGAATTGCCCACGGAGTCCTGGTTGCCGAAGCCCTTGACCTACCCTTTGTCTATGTCCGGGCACAGGCCAAAGGCCACGGTATGGGCAATCAAATCGAAGGAAAAATAGACCGGGGAACGGCCACGATCGTGGTTGAAGACCTGGTGAGTACCGGCGGAAGCAGTTTGCAAGCCGTTCAGGCTTTGCGGGATGCCGGGGCTGAGGTTCTTGGACTTGGCGCAATTTTCACCTACGGCTTTCCTCTGGCAATCGAAGCTTTCCGGCTGTCTTCATGCCCCTGGTTTGCGCTCTGCGATTACTCCCTCTTGCTTGAGGTGGCTTCTGAACGCGGTGAAATTCCCGCTGCATCGCTTTCCTCGCTTAAAATTTGGCGACGCGATCCCGCCTCCTGGGCAGGTTAACGATTGGAAGTGCGCTCTTACGCGCCGGTCGCAGCCTGCTCATAAGCTTCGTCGTAATCGAGGGTCAATAACCGCCAGTCAAATTTTTCGGAAAAATCCTCGAGTTGATTTCGCAGAATGGTGCGGAACCTTCCTGTTGTTTTCACAAAATCAAAGAGGAAACGGGCCAGATCATTCGCGGCCTGGTCATCGTTGCGACCGTGCCGGCGCAATACAAAAACGCCGGTTTCTTCGCGTCCCGCCCTCATGGCCTGCACATATTTGCCAAAGCCGGAAAGGTCCGAGGTCACTGCCGGAACACCGCGCGCGATGCATTCCAGCGGAGTATAGCCCCAGGGTTCATAATAACTGGGGAATATTCCAAGGTGGCAGCCTCTGACAAACTGCCCGTAGTCCATCCCGAACAAGGGACTGGTGGATGTGATAAAATCAGGGTGATAAACCACCTTAACCCGGTCCAGCGGGCTATTGACCAGGGGAGCATTTCTCAGCGTCCGAAGCACTTCATCGCTCTGGTCGTCAACGAGATTATGGGTAACGACAATCGGCCAGCGCCGGGATTTCCAACTCTGGATGGTTCTGCGGTAACGAAGTTTCCAGTAATCGTCCACCAGGTCGTTAAGCTGAGGAAGGCGGTGGTCTTCATCAGATGCCGCTGCAGAGTAAAAGAGCCGCTTGCCGAGTTGCTCGGTAATCGCTTCGGCATTGCGCCGGATTTCCTCCAGAACTCCGCGCGCTTCCAGCACATCCGGGTTGATGGAATAGGTGGGCCTTTTTGTAATAAAAAAGCAGACCACGGTTTTTTCAATCCCCGCTTCAAGCATGAGCCGGTTTAGCCTGGCCAATGCTTCAAGGGTTAAATCATATCCTTTGTTGCGGAATTCGTAACGCCCTGAAGTAAAGAAATACAAGGTTTTTTTCAGGTCGAAACCATAGCTCTGAAAAAAATGCCCGAGGATAAACTGGTGAATTTTTTCCTTGTAGCTGTCGTGCCTCACCTGAACCTCGTGGTTAGTGGCAAAGCGATCAATATTGAGCCCGTTGGGTGTGACCTTGTGAGGTTTGCGGCCCAGGAGGTGTTCACATTCCAGCCCGGTGATCTCGCTGACCGTGGTAAAAACGTCGGCTGTTTTTGCCGCCTGTCTTTCGATCCCGTGAATTGCGCCCAGCCCGTATTTCGACGCTTCAGCCTGGGTATTGTAGGTGTGAAGGTTGTCGTAAAAATTCGGGTCATGCATGGCCAAAACCCGGCCCAGCATGGTGGCATGGGTTGTGAAAATTGTTTTTACGGGCAGGCCGTCCAACGCGGCACCCAGAATCGGGGTAGCTGCCATCCACTCGTGACAATGCACCAGCAGCTTGGCCTCCGAGGAAATTTCTTCGGCCAGAATTTTCAAAAACCGGCGAACCATTTCGCCCCAAAGCAATGCCTGGTCATAGAGGTCGTCACCAATCCGATCTGGCACCCCGTAGTTTTTTTCCAACTCGCCCTTGATGGAGGAAAGCCGGTCAAATACCCCTTCCGGCTTGATCAGCACAACTCTTGGTCTTCCCGTAACCAGCCATCGCCCATGGGCAATTTCGTGTCCCATAGCCCGAAAACGCACAACCGCTCTTCCCAGCGCGTCGCCGCCTTCACTGATCGGATCAAACTCCGCCTGGATAGCGTCGCTGTTCCAGGGTCCGGCCAGGGCGTAATCATCTCCCCATTTCTCCACCATGGCGTCAACCTTGGAACGGATTACGGTATAAATGCCGCCCAACTGATTGCAAACTTCCCAGGATACTTCCAATAGCCTGGCGTTGCGAAGCGAAGGATTAGGGTGGTAATTCATGCCCGCCAAATATAGGCATTGGTGTCAGCCAACCAATAACCATTTATGAAGGATCCGGTGAAAAAGCTCGTGCGCAATAAACCCTTCGAAAACGCTCAGCCGCCCGTGGTGAGGTAGTACCAGGCTCTACCACCGATTTCCTCGCGCTGCATTAGCAACGGAGAGTGTTGCACACGCACAGAGTCAAGGTGAGTCCATCAACACGGGCGTTTATACGCAACTGTGTGAAAACGGGATGATTTTCTTTAGTGGGTGCGTAACGGAGAATCCTGACC
>JANNSM010000170.1:0-6265 GCA_031402635.1 Bacteroidota bacterium
CCCCCGAAGTGCGGAATGCGCTGATGTACAAAATCACCGCAACCTGGTGTCCACCATGCGGAGATTGGGGAACAGAGGTTTGGCATGAGGCTGCCGATTTAAACAAAGGTAATGCCGTGATCATGGCCATCCACGCAGATGGAGATCCGATGAACACTTCCATTACCAGTGATATTGAAACGGAATACGGAAGCACATCCGTTCCTACTTTGGTGGTTAACCACGAAGCAGACTTTTATGATGCCGGTGGAATCACTTCAGCCGTAAACAGTTTTATCACGGGTGAACCCGAAGTATCAGCGATCAGCATCATGGAAATCAAAGGCAACAAAGCCTACATCACGGCCCAAACCCGCTGGTTTGCGGAAATGACCGGTCAGATGTATTGTGCGATTTATATTCTGGAAGACGGAATTAAAGAGTCGCAGGCTACCCCAACCGGTTATGATACCGAATACATTCACGATTACGTTTTCCGCACTTCCGCCGATGGAACAGCCTTTGGCGAGGCGGTGCTCAACGGGGAAGCCTGGGTTGGCAAAACACAGAACCTGGAGTATGAAGTGGAACTTGACCCTTCCTGGAACGTGAACAAGCTTTACCTGGCCACCGTGATCTGGCGCCAGGGCGCAAGCGGTCATGAGTTCGTCAATGCTTATTACGGCGTCAAACGCTAACTGAATCGCAGGGCCTTTGTCCCCGCGTTTTCGCTTGTTAAACCATAAAAAAACGCCTGGCCAAGTGCCGGGCGTTTTTTTTTAGCGTTCCCAATTCCGCAATTCCGTTTTACCTCTCTTGAAAGCCCCGATCCGGAAAGCACTAGTCTGGTGATGATAAAACCCGTCGGTACAGCCGGATGGTGTTTTCCACACCATAATACAAGGCATCCACCCACAAAGCGTGGCCGATGGAGACTTCAAGTGTTTGGGGAATCTCCCGGCACCAGAAAGCCAGATTGGGCAGGTTGAGGTCATGGCCGGCGTTGATTCCCAAACCGTGACCCACGGCCTCCTGAGCAGCAGTGCGGTAGGTCGAAATGGCTGTGTCTGGATCTCCATCAAACCCGGCAGCATAAGGGCCGGTAAATAATTCAATACGATCAGCCCCAGCCCTGGCTGCACCGGCAACCATGGCAGGATTCGCCTCAACAAAAAGGGAAACCCGACTGCCATATCCCTGAATGCGATGGCATACGTCTTTCAGAAAAAATGCGTGTTTTACGGTATCCCATCCTTCGCTGGAGGTCAAAGCATCCGGTGGGTCAGGCACGAGCGTGACCTGATCGGGCTTGACGACGGCCATCAAACTTAAAAAATCTTCGGAAGGATAACCTTCAATATTGTACTCCGTGCTGACCAAATCCCGGAGACGGAAGACATCATCCCTGCGAATATGGCGTTGATCAGGTCGTGGATGTATGGTGATCCCCTGAGCGCCGAATCGTTCGCAATCCAGCACAACCTGGTCCAGGTTAGGGAAATTGCCACCACGGGCGTTGCGCCATAAGGCAATCTTATTGACATTTACGCTCAGACGGGTCATGAATTCCTGCACCGGTTTTTTTCCAGCCTCCGGCAAAGGTAACGGGTTGGCGTAAAATGGATGACCAGGTTTGCCGCTTAACCCGGCTAAAGAAAATCCTAAGTCAAATTAAAGAGCGTAAAGGCGTCCGCACCATTCGAAAAATTTGTATTTTGACAATCGATTTTATACCCCATTCAGTTTCCTTTTTTACAACTTAAACATGAAAAAAGACTTACAAAAACGCCTGGTTTCCTATTCGCGGCTGGCAGGCGCCGCAGCAGTTCTTGCTCCGCTGAGTGCAACCGGTGAAATCGTGTACACCGATGTTGAGCCGGATCTTACCCTTGGTATTGGCGAAGCGTTTGAAATTGATTTAAACGATGACGGAACACTCGATATGGTTGTTGGTATAGGAACCGCAGCTGGAACCTTAAAAGGTGACCCGCTCTATTTCCAGGCAGCGTTTGCCTCAGGATCCGGTCAGGGCTCTTTTGCCGGTTCCACCCAGATTTACGGGACAACACCTTTTTATTTCCCTGAAGCCTACAATGCCGGTGATGCCATTAATTCAAGCCTTGCCTGGCAAACTCCCGATGTGTTCGGTTCCCTGAACTTTATCACATCAATTGCCAGCGTTCCCGCTTACACAGGAGGCAATTGGATCAACAAGAATGACAAATACCTCGCTGTTCGCTTTACCCTCGGGTCCGTGCAGCATTACGGTTGGGTGCGGATGTCCGTGGGAGAAGCGGGATTGAGCAATTTTGTGACGATCAAAGGATTTGCTTTTGAAGCGGTAGCTGATGAGCCCATTGAAGCAGGTCTGGAAACCGGCGGGGCAGTTCCCTCGGGGTTCAGCGCTCCCGATTATGGAGACCAAGTCAATTGCTACAGTTTTGGCAATACCATTTTTGTACAGAGTTTGGACGCCGGGCTTCAGGAAGGAACTCTTGAAGTGCTCAACTTGGCAGGACAACAAGTTTACACGGGTGAATGGAAAGAGGGAAATGCCAGCGTGGTTATTGAAGGCGCTTCACAAGGGTTGCACCTCGTCCGTATCCGCGTGGCTGATGGTGTCGTTAGCCGCAAGGTTTACCTCAGCGGAGATCATTGATTCCACCGGATTGCCGGGCTGAAAGCAAAGCACAGGTAATGCATGTTGCTGCAGCGTTGTAGAGGAACATTCCTCCTCATTTAATACCAACAAAACACAGGCCTGAACCTTCGCGGTTCAGGCCTGTGACATTTTGTGAAGCGCTAAAGAGGTTTAACCCTGCTCAGTACCGGTAGTATCCCGGCTTGTAAGGACCTTCAACCGGCACGCCGATATAGCGGGCCTGATCCGGGCGAAGGGTTTCCAATTCCACCCCGATTTTAGCAAGGTGCAGGCGGGCTACTTTCTCGTCCAGATGTTTGGGCAACGTGAAGACCTTGTTCTCGTAGCTGTCGGCATTGGTCCAAAGTTCAATCTGGGCCAGCGTCTGGTTGGTAAAGGAGGTGGACATCACAAAGCTGGGGTGTCCGGTGGCACAGCCGAGGTTGACCAGGCGACCTTCAGCCAGAAGCAACACGTCCTTACCGTCAACGGTGTATTTGTCTACCTGGGGCTTTATGGTTTCTTTGCTTTGACCGTAGTTCTGGTTTAACCAGGCAACGTCTATCTCGTTGTCAAAGTGGCCGATGTTGCAAACGATGGCCTTGTCTTTTAACTGACGGAAGTGCTCACCGGTAACAATCAATTTATTGCCGGTAGCGGTAACCAGAATGTCTGCCATCGGTGCCGCTTTGGCCATCGTTGTCACCTGGAAGCCGTCCATTGCAGCCTGGAGGGCACAAATCGGATCAATTTCGGTAATGATTACCCGAGCGCCAGCACCGCGCAGTGACGCGGCTGAGCCTTTGCCTACATCGCCATAACCGGCCACGACCGCAACTTTTCCGGCCATCATAATGTCGGTGGCACGGCGGATTGCATCAACCAGTGATTCTTTGCAACCGTACTTGTTATCGAATTTTGACTTAGTAACCGAATCATTGACGTTGATGGCCGGCATAGTCAGCGTTCCGTTTTTTTCACGGTCATAGAGACGAAGCACACCGGTAGTGGTCTCTTCAGAAATACCGCGGATGCCTTGGGCTAATTCCGGATAGCGGTCAAGCACCACGTTGGTCAGGTCACCGCCGTCATCCAGGATCATGTTCAGCGGCTTGGATTCATCACCAAAGAAGAGAGTCTGCTCAATGCACCACTCGTATTCTTCCTCGGTCATGCCCTTCCAGGCAAAAACCGGGATGCCTGCTGCAGCAATGGCCGCGGCGGCATGATCCTGCGTTGAGAAAATGTTGCAGGAAGACCAGCGTACTTCAGCGCCTAGTTCTATCAGTGTTTCTATGAGTACAGCCGTTTGAATGGTCATGTGCAGACAGCCTGCTACGCGTGCTCCGCGCAGGGGCTTGGAATGACCGAATTCCTGGCGAAGCGCCATAAGACCCGGCATCTCTGCCTCGGCAAGGCGGATCTCTTTCCGACCCCAATCGGCAAGGGTCATGTCTTTAACTTTAGAAGGAAGCGTCACATTCACCTGAAGCATCGTAAGGTTATGGTTTAATGGGATTTGACGGAGCAAAGTTAACATTTACCCCTACCCCAATCAACAGGTTTATGCAGATATGGTTCAAATCAAAAGCCTGAACAGGGGCTCCATAATGGAGATAGGTGTATTTTTGCGTAAAGATTTCTTTTATGTACCCCGCAGAACTTGTAGCTCCCATGAAAAACGACCTCACCCAGGTCGGTTTTAAGGAATTGACCTCACCGGATGAAGTAGATGCTGCAGTCCAAAACACAGAAGGTACAACGCTTCTGGTGGTGAATTCAGTTTGTGGTTGCGCAGCTGGTAATGCAAGACCGGCCATCAAAGCGGCGGTCCAGCACAATAAACGGCCGGGAAGCCTGGTTACCGTGTTTGCCGGTGTGGATACCGCCGCAACTGCTCAGGCCAGGAAATACTTACAGCCCTATCCGCCATCTTCACCGGCCATTGCCCTGTTTAAAGATGGCAAGTTGGTTCATTTCATAGAGCGCCATCATATCGAAGGAAGACCGGCTCATCGGATTGCCGAGAACCTGGTTGCCGCCTTTGATGCCTACTGCTGATCCCCTTTCTTTATTCCATTAGGCAGTTTCCCTGAATCGCTGCTCTTGAGAGGCTAATGCCGGGTTTATTTAAACGGCGTGATCTGGCATTGACAGGAATTGACTGACATGGGAAGGCGGGAAAAGGCTTGAACAGGCATGGGATGGAAAACAATCGTATCCGATTAAGACCGTTTATCGCATGGCGATCCGGTCAGTCACCGGACGCATCTTGGTGCTGATTAACCCAGTATTCAGGGCGTACATTACGAGTTCATTACCCGATCTTATACCCAATTTTTTAAATATATTCTTCCGGTGTGTATTTACAGTATGGGGGCTTAAATATAGCCGCTCAGCAACTTCCCGGGTTTTACATCCTCCCGCGATCAACCGGACGATCTCTGCCTCGCGTAAACTGAGGCAGGATGGTGAACAGTTTTCCCTTGATTCCACTCGTACAGAATCAATCAGGATATCCAAAACTTTGCTGCAGAAGTACTTTTCTCCTTTCACGGCAGCCCTAATGGCGTTGACGATCTCGTCTTCGTCACAGTACTTGGTGAGGAAAGCATTGACTCCGCGTTCCAGCATGGCGGTGATTCTGCCGCGATCATGATCCTGGGAAATGATCAGAAAACGAACGCGGTTGACGAGAGTGAGCAATTCTTCCCAGCCCTTTTCACCATAAAACTCCTCCGTGTCATGGTCGAGAATAACCAGGTCAGGCTTGAGGCTCTCCAAAGCATCGGTCATAGACTGGCCATCAGAAACTTCACCGGCAATCTGCAAATCAGGCTGGCTGTTGATAATCGCCTTGAGCCCTTCGCGGACGAGGTATTGGGAATCAGCCAGTAAAATTCGGATCGTGGGCATGTTTGTAACCAACCGGTATTTAGATTAATTCTAAACAGGGCGAAAATAACGCATTCGCACTAAACAAACGCCTGAAATCGCGTTTAGTTATTCAATATCAAAGCTTTCCGTGCGGAAGGCAGCCGGGATAAACAAAGCAGCCCGCAAAGCGGGCTGCATGGATGGTGGTGGGAAATACTGGATTCGAACCAGTGACCTCTTGCGTGTGAAGCAAGCGCTCTAAACCAGCTGAGCTAATCCCCCAAACGATCCTGTTTCGGGTAAAATTCTACCGCGATTGGCGCGTTAAGAACGACCTTTGCGTTTGTAATTAAAGCAGCGCAACCTGAGTACAATTTCCGGACTGGTGGGCAGTGAGAGACTCGAACTCCCGACCCTCTGGGTGTAAACCAGATGCTCTGAACCAACTGAGCTAACTGCCCGGGAAGGCAAAGGTACCGGCATGGAGGTATTTATGCAAAGAATCGCAGAATTTTTAAACCGCCGGGGCGCTGGGTCTCTCCTGTCCGGCCAATATTGCCGAAGGTGGTGAATCGCTGGATCCGGTACACCGGTTGGACGCTACTTACTGTAATTGGCCTATTAGTCATTTGCGGATTGTTGGCCGGATATGTCTTTGATGGGGAAATCAAAACCGCATTGGTTCGGGAACTGAATAAGAACCTGGAGGTTCCCATAGAGGTCAGTGAACAGGACATTCGCTTTTCGGTTTTTCGGGACTTCCCCGAT
>JANNSM010000171.1:0-8543 GCA_031402635.1 Bacteroidota bacterium
GTTCCCGTGTTAACCGGAGTAGAGGCCGGCGATGAAGAAACCCTGGCAGAGGTAGTGGGGCTGGCAACATTTATCCGTGAAGATCCTTTTCTCCTGGCGTTGGTGGAACAAATCCACCGGACGGAGACCGGGGAGTATGAATTGGTGCCCAAAATCGGGCATCACCTGATCATGCTCGGAGGGCCTGCGGACTATGAGGACAAGTTCCGGAAACTCCGGACCGTGTACCGCGAAGGCCTGAATTACGTCGGCTGGGATTCATATCAGGTATTAGATCTGCGATACAAAGACCTGGTTTACGGTATCAGGAAAGAACACGAATGAACACGCTCAAAAGTTTTTAGAAAGAATACAGGATGAACTTGAACGAACGCTATATCGTCGGACTGGATATCGGAACCACAAAAATCTGTGCTATCGTAGCCCGGCAGAATGAGCACGGAAAGATCGAAGTTGTCAGCGTTGGCAAAGCGGAATCTTTTGGTGTTCTGCGAGGGGTTGTCGCTAACATAGATAAAACTGTGGTGGCTATTAAATCGGCCGTGACAGACGCAGCCAATGCGGCAAACCTGGACATCGGCGAAGTTTATGTAGGTATTGCCGGACAGCACATCAAGAGCATGCAACACCGCGGCATCATTCACCGCGACAGCCTGGAAAAGGAAATCAGCCAGGATGACCTGAACCGCCTGATTGCCGACATGCACAAACTGTCCCTGCCTCCGGGCGACCGGATCATCCATGTCCTGCCGCAGGAATTCATCGTGGATAATGAGCAGGGCATAAAAGATCCCATCGGCATGTCCGGCATACGTTTAGAAGCTTTCTTTCACATCATCACCGGACAGATGACCGCAGCCCGAAACATCAACAAGTGCGTGGAAAAGGCGGGGTTAAAAGTTTGCGACCTCATTCTGGAGCCCCTGGCTTCAGCCGATGCGGTGCTGAGTGAAGAGGAAAAGGAAGCGGGTGTTGCTCTGGTGGACATCGGCGGGGGAACAACGGACATCGCCATTTTCCAGGAAGGCATCATCCGCCATACCGCGGTGATTCCTCTGGGGGGAAACATCATCACGGAGGATATCAAGGAGGGTTGTATGATTATGAAGGCACAGGCTGAGCAGCTCAAAGTCAAGTTTGGTTCTGCCCTGTCCACCGAAATTCTGGGCAACGAAGTCATCGCCATTCCCGGGTTGAAAGGAAGAACGGCCAAAGAGATTTCAACGCGCAATCTGGCGAGTATCATACAGGCCCGGATGGAGGAAATTATCGAGCATGTCTATTATGAAATCCAATCCTCCGGATACGAGAAGAAACTCATCGGTGGAATTGTGCTAACCGGCGGTGGCGCTCAGCTTCGCCATCTTGTGCAGCTCACCGAGTACATTACCGGACTCGATGCCCGGGTAGGATTTCCTACGGAACATTTGGCCATCAACACCAAAGACCAGACGCTTGCACAAATCGGGCACCCGATGTACGCCACGGCCATTGGTCTGGTGATGAAAGGTTTTCAGGACAGCCGCCATGATGAACAGCACCTTGAACCGGTGGTTGAATCAAGTGCGGCGAATGGCCCGGCAGGGGGCAAGCCCATTGGAATCAAGTTGCGGGATTTCTGGCAGCGTTCAATCGGTTGGTGGTTACATGATGTAGACGCAACGGAAGAGTTTTCGGAGCGCTGAGCCGCACTTCGAAATATTCATCTGTTAACATAGCAAACGGTCAGCAAGAAACAATCAACAAAAGACCCGAAAAAACATCAGTCATGCTTTTCGATCTTCCTAAGGAGCAGTCTTCGATCATCAAGGTGATCGGTATTGGCGGAGGCGGCTGCAATGCAGTCAACCACATGTTTCGCCAGGGCATCAAGGATGTCAACTTCGTCATCTGCAATACCGATTCGCAGGCGTTGGAGACAAGCCCGGTCCCAAACCGGATCCAGCTCGGTCCCGAATTGACGAAGGGACGCGGCGCAGGCGCTCACCCCGAAAAGGGTCAGGCAGCCACGCTTGAATCCGTTAAAGAAGTCAAGGAACTTTTGGAGAAGAACACCGAGATGGTGTTCATCACCGCGGGCATGGGCGGCGGAACCGGAACCGGAGGCGCTCCGGTTGTGGCTAGGATTGCCCGGGAGATGGGAATTCTTACCGTAGCCATTGTTACGCTTCCATTTTCTTTCGAAGGAAAGAAAAGGATTGAGCAGGCCCATCGCGGCATCGCAGAGCTTAAAGAACACGTTGACTCCATCATTGTCATTGTCAATGACAAAATCCGCGAGGTCTTTGGCGACCTGGTGTTTTCCGAAGCGTTCGCCATGGCCGATGACGTGTTGACCACCGCTGCCCGTGGGATTGCCGAGATCATCACCATTCCCGGCTATGTAAACGTTGATTTTGAAGACGTCAAAACCGTTCTCCGTGACAGTGGCGTTGCGATCATGGGAACTGGCCGTGCTGCCGGTGAGAACCGCGCCATTGATGCGGTTGAAGCGGCCTTGTCCAGCCCGCTGCTCAACGATACCAATATCCAGGGTGCCCGCCATGTTTTGCTGAACATCACTTCGGGCCGCAAAGAAGTGCGAATGGATGAGATCAGCGAAATCACGGAATACGTTCAGGAAGCAGCAGGACAGGAGTCGGAAATTATCTGGGGCAATTGCAAAGACGAGACCCTGGAGGACGAATTGAGTGTGACGGTTATTGCCACCGGTTTTGACCACCGCGAACGCGCGACAAGCCGGGAAGGCAAGCGCGAAACCCGCACGGTCCTCCCGCTCCATGATCAACCCGAACAGCACGCAAAAGAGCCAGCGCAGCAGCATGAAGTGAGTCCGTCAGAACCACGTCTTCGCACCCCGGGCAGCCCGGCAGGCCGGACCATCGTACCCTTTGGCGGCGTTAAAGCTCCCGGTTCCACCCCGGAACCGGAAAGCGAGGTGCTTCCTTTTGCGTATTCACTTGAAGATCTCGCGCAGACCGAGCCGGCAACCGCGCGTGTTGCACCCGGTGCGTTCGACACCGAAGTGGTAGGGCGCAAAATGGAGTACACCCCGGTGGGCCAGCCCAATGAGGCGGAAACTCCATCAGATCCGGCACAAATTGCCTTAGCGTTTGAAAAAGAAATCAGACCGGTTAGTCTGATACCTGGCGGTGAAGACGATGATCCCGAATGGAGTGATGAAGAGGATGAGGAAGATGGTGAACTGGATTGGGATGATTTGGAGGATGATGACGAGGAATTCAAGGAAGAAGAGGATGATATTGAAGACAGAAAGGGTTCCGGCAATACCCTGGTCTGGACCTTTGCCCAGCAGGGAGTTCCGGTAGAATTGCCGACCGGAGAAGGAATTATCCATGCTGAAAACAACATATTGGCGGGCGCTGTTGACCCTCTCAAATCCGGTGCGCCGGCCCTTTCGGCGTCCACTCCTACTGAGCCGGTAGCGATGGCAACCAAACCCCAGGAACAAAATCAACCTGAACCGGTGCAGAGTGAACAGGATCGGTATCCTAAAGCCAAACCTGGTCTCCGCGTCCGCACCGTTTACCCGGATGGTCCTCTGGCCACACCGCCGATGCTCCCTCTGGAGGCCGCCCCTCCCGCACAACCCCCGGTTCAAACTCCGGTTCCCGTTGCCGCACAGACAAACACAGGCAGCACCGTGCCGCCGTCAGAGCCAGCGGTGCAGGCCAGCGTTCCCGCTTCTGAAATCCGCCAGGTACAGCCTGTAGATGGCAACCCTGCAACACAAAATCCGGACACGATAAGTGAGGCGGATCGGCAGGAATTCATTCGCCGTCATGAAGAGCGTCGTCGTCGGCTGCGTTCCATGAGTATTCGACCGAATTCCAGCATCGAAGAGCTCGAAGCTACACCGGCGTATCTGCGCCGCAATGTTCACCTGAACGATGTTCCCCATTCGTCTGAAGAAACTATTTCGCGTTTGCATCTCGGCGAGGGCGATGAAGGAGTGGTCAGTAAGCCCAACTCTTTCCTATACAATGTTGTTGACTGATGGAAAGTCCGCTGCTCAAGGCAGCAACCGCTCTCCGGCCGGAGAGCGGTTTTTTTTTGCATGAATAGCGCCGGGTTATCTTCGCTGCCATGAATGGCCAACCTGCCTACCCGGATTTCCGCGAAAAAGTCGCCTCCTGCTTTAAGCGTCAACCTTTTATGGCCCATATAGGCGCCAAACTCCGGCGTGTTGAGCCGGGCTTTTGTGAAATCGAACTGAGTTTTCGGCCGGAGCTGGGACAGCAGGACGATTACCTTCACGCGGGCGTGGTGGCCACCCTCATTGACAATTCTGCGGGCTTTGCGGCTCTTTCCCTTTTTGAAGCCAACGAAGATGTGCTGAGCGTTGAATTCAAGCTCAATCTCCTGAGGCCGGTTCGGGCGGCCCGGATTTTTGGTCGGGGAAAAGTGGTTCGCAACGGCAAACGGCTCAGCATTTGCCAGGCCGAAGTCTGGGAGCAGGATGAGCAGGGTGGGGAGGAATTGTGCGCTACAGGTATGGTTACCCTCATGCGGATGCAGCCCGCTGAGGTCTAAAACCGTTTCCGGTCGGAGAATGGGGATTTTGATCAACCCCTTGACCGGGCATCCCCTTCTGACTTACCTTTGCCAAACCTTTTTCGCCACCCTAGCTCAGTTGGTAGAGCAGCTCATTCGTAATGAGCAGGTCATCGGTTCGAGTCCGATGGGTGGCTCCATTTAACCCGGCAACGCCGGGTTTTTTATTGCCATTGATTTGGGCACAAATTGCCGCTCAGGAAAGCGATGATTCGTAAACAGGATTCAGACTCTCCCGATGCTGGCTGAGGTCCAGCCCGACTAATTCTTCACTGGGACTAACCCGAAGCCGGATAATGGAATGGGTCACTTTAAAAATCAGCCAGGAACCGGCAAACGTAAAAACTCCGACGATGAGAAGCGCCAGCAGGTGGAATAGAAAAGTGTGCCATTCCCCGTACCATAAACCCACCTCCCGCGCAAAGACCGCCGTTAGCAGCATACCACAAATACCGCCGAGGCCATGACAGGGAAAGACGTCGAGTGTGTCGTCCAGGCCGGTTCGATTTTTGTAATAGACGGCGGCATTGCTGACCAGCGCCGAAAAGACCCCGATAAAAATGCTCTGCCCTACGGTAACGAAACCGGCCGCGGGGGTAATCGCAACTAAGCCCACAATCGCGCCGATGCAGGCACCCATGGCCGAAATCCGGCGACCCTGCAGTGCGTCAAAAAATATCCAGGCCAACATGGCTGCTGCGGAGGCCATATTGGTAGTGGCAAAAGCCATTACCGCGTCCTTGTTCGCTCCCAGTGCAGAGCCCGCATTAAAACCAAACCAGCCAAACCATAGCAAACCGGTACCCAGAATAATGTAGGGAATTGCAGCCGGCCGGTGAGCAGATGGTCGCACGCTTCTTGGTCCAAGGACAACGGCTCCGGCCAGAGCGGCAAAACCGGCTGACATGTGCACCACAGTGCCTCCGGCAAAGTCAAGAACACCCCATTTTCTGAGGAATCCGTCCGGGTGCCATGTCCAGTGCGCGAGCGGGGCGTAGATGAAAAGGGAAAACAGGACGATGAAAAGCAGATAGCCGGAAAACCTCACTCTTTCGGCAAAACTTCCGGTGATCAGTGCCGGCGTTATGATGGCAAACTTCAACTGAAACAGCGCGAAAAGCAGAAACGGAATGGTGGGTCCGAAATCGGGATGAGGCGCCTGACCAACACCGCGAAAGCCCGGGTAGGTCAGGGGATTGCCGATGAACCCGCCAATACTGTCACCGAAAGCCAGGCTGAACCCGACAAAATACCACAACAGGCTGATCACTCCGAGCGCCACAAAACTCTGCAACATGGTGGAAATGACGTTGCGACTGCTCACCATTCCCCCGTAAAAGAATGACAACCCGGGGGTCATCAGGAGCACGAGTGCCGAGGCGACAATCATCCAGGCCGTATCAGCCTTATCCAGTGGCAAGGCCTCCGCATTTTCAACAGGTACCGGTCCGTTGCCCAGCAGGATGCCACCGAGGGAAAGGAGGATCAGCGCGCTCAACGGGAAAATCCATCCACTGGTCCAACGAAGGCTCATGGGGTTTAATTTGGATGCAAAATTTAAAAATTGAACAGAAAAATCAAAAAAATTAGAGCGTTCATGACTTTATGTGGATAAAATGCTAAATTTATTCATAAATTTATAATTATAAATTAATATGAATGTAATGTTAAAAGGACAATTTATAGCTGCGATTAGCGCAGTCATAAAATAATTTAATATTTTACTTACGAATAGTATTTTACCGGAAGAGGCTATTGCTTCCCTCCGTTTTAACGCTCCAAATCAACCACCCAAATGCCCCGGAGCTCACCGAGCGCAAAGTCATAGGCACGGTCATCGGGGTAACGCGCCTGAATAGTGCTCCAGGTGGAAGGGCTGATGTCCGATTCACGGCTGCCGTGGCATTGCAGGCAAAGCGCGTCCATGGTGATCGGGTAGTAACAGGTAATCGTTTCGCTATGCTCCTGCAACCGGGGAAGGGGCTTTTCGCCCTTTTCCAACAGCACTCTCGTGGCCTGGATGTAAGCCAGCTCATCCGCATTCGCGGCGTTGGCTGGATTGCGGTTGCGATCGGACACCCGCTTAATGACCGCGCTCAGTTCCCGACCCATACTGTCCGTGAGTGTGATTGCGCGGGTGGAACAAAAATCAACCGCGTGTTCTGCCCCCCCGGCCTGGATGGCTTGCAACAAGTTTTTGCCCAAAACCGCTTTGGTTGCCATGGCCAATTTCAAGCCCTGCTCCAGGGGCGGTAGCTTCGTCATCGGCGCGCGATACCGCTGTTGTTCCGCGGCAAAGTTTTGGGCATACCAACCTTTTGTCTCCAGTGGTGTGTGGTACAAATAAGCGCTCACTGCATTCACTTCTTCTGCCCTCATGTTCATCCTGGACATCAGCCCAAACTGCGCTACGGCCTCGGGCATATGCGAAGTTCCGGACGAAGGATTATTGAGGAAGGCCGCAAGCTTGTCCCGGAATTGATCGGGCGAAGTCCCTTTTCCGACGTAAGCCGTTTTGATGGCTGCCAGCGAAGGGGCTACACCTCCCAAAGCTTCTCCATCCGGAGAATGGCACGAAAAGCAACTGGTTTCCAGTACTTGAAAGCCTGCCTGAAAGTCTGCTTCAGTCGCGGGTTCTTGCTGTCTGGCTCTTCCACAACCGAAAGCGATCAGCAACAGGGCTACCAAAATATTTCGCACACGCATGGGCTATGGGGTTTAAACATGAGGGTTGGAAAAGCTAAAAGTCCGTTCCCGAAGTTCCTGTGTAAGGGCTAACAAAAGGTTTCCATGAGTGGTTTCAGCAACAAAGACCAGATTTTGCGTGAACTCATCACAGAACCCTTACTTTGGAATTCGCTCGACTCCAAAACTCAATTTCTGTGAAATTCAAAAATAGTGTGGTTTGGATTACCGGGGCTTCCTCCGGCATAGGGCGCGAAATGGCGTTGGAATTTGCCCGACAGGGAGCACGTGTGGCGGTTTCGGCACGGCGCCTGGAGGATCTGGAGGCGGTGGCCGCTGAAATTACGGCTGCCGGTGGCCAGGCCAGAGCCTTTCCCTGCGATGTGCTGCAGGAGCAAAGTATCGAAGCCTGCGTGCGGGATGTTGTGGCGCACTTTGGCCGGCTGGATGTGGCGGTGGCCAATGCCGGGTTCGGCGTCATCGGCCGCATCGAGGAATTATCGGCTGCCGATTGGCAACGCCAACTGGCCGGCAACGTTATCGGACTGGCGCTCACGGTGCGCTACGCCCTTCCCCATTTGCGCGCCAGCAAAGGTCGAATTGGATTGGTCGGCAGCGTGGCGGCTTTTCTACCCGGTCCAAAAACCGGTGCGTACGGCGCATCCAAAGCGGCCGTGCATTCCATCGGAGAAACCCTGCAACTGGAACTTCGCGACAGCGGCGTGACCTGCACCACCATGCACCCCGGCTTTGTGGAAAGCAACATCACGCGCGTGGACAACGCCGGTCATTTCGACCCAACACGCCCTGATGGCAGGCCCGCCAAACTCATGTGGCCCACCGACCGCGCCGCCCGTGTCATGGTCCGCGCCCTCGCCCGGCGACAAGCCGTTTTTGTCTTTACCGGCCACGGCAAATTGCTGGTGTTTCTGGGCCGGCATTTCCCACGCGTGGCGAGGTGGTTGCTAGGAAAGGTTGGGTGAGGGGTGTGTGGAAGGGCTTGGTGAGTTGGTCAGCTTTGCTCAGCCTTAGTTAGGTTTGCCCTGCCACACAACATAATAAATACTGTGTTTTGCCGGGGAGTTGTGTTTGTTTGGCAACAAATTCAAATAGGCCTTAATCCCGAAGACAACGAACTGAGAAACCGGCTTCCTTATAGAATTCGTAGCGGTCCGCACCGCCGTAGTCGTAGAGCAAAAACCGACTCCAGGCAAAGTCGGCCGAGATCTCACTCGAGCTCCACCAGAAACTGTAGTCCCCCTGGGCGACGAAGAAACCATTGG
>JANNSM010000172.1:0-4556 GCA_031402635.1 Bacteroidota bacterium
CCGGCATCGGAGTCCTGTACGGCCGGCGCGAGCGGCTGGAGGCCCTTCCCCCGTACCAGGGCGGTGGCGAAATGATCCGCGAGGTCCGTTTTGAAAAGACCACCTACAACGATCTGCCCTACAAGTTTGAAGCGGGTACGCCGCATATTTCCGGGGGAATTGCCCTCGGCACCGCACTGGGTTTTCTTGCCCGGCAAAACCGTCCGCAACTCGCCGCACACGAGCAAAACCTGATCCGGCGTACGCTGGACGGAATTCAAAATATCCCGGGAATCCGAGTTTTTGGTCCCGACCAGCACCGCAGTTCGTTGGTTTCATTCTCTGTTCAAGGGGTTCACGAGTACGATCTCGGAGTGCTGCTTGACCAACAGGGCATCGCTGTCAGAACGGGCCATCACTGTTGCCAGCCCCTGATGCGGCGGTACGGGATTGAGGGCACCTGTCGCGCCTCTTTCCTCCCGTACAATACGGAAGCGGATGCCGACCGTTTTCTTGATGGTCTGGATCGCGCGCTTCACATGCTTCGATGATGAAAGTCATGGACGACATAGCCGGGCGGGAAGAGGAAATCATTCGTGAGTTCGCCATTTTCGACGATCCAATGGACCGGTATGCTTATTTGATTGATGTGGGAAAGAAGCTGCCCGACTTTCCGGAGCCGCTCAGGCGGGACGAATTTCTGGTGCCCGGATGTCAGAGCAAAGTGTGGCTGATCGCACGCTTGCGGGATGGAAACATAGACCTCCAGGCGGATAGTAATACCGCCATAACACGAGGCATCATAGCGCTCCTTTTGCGTGTGCTCTCCGGGCAAACAGCCGACCGCATTGTTCGTGCACCCCTTTCGTTTATTGACGCCATTCAATTGCGTGCACACCTGAGTTCACAGCGCGCCAATGGCCTGGCAGCCATGATCAACCGCATTAAAATTCTCGCGCTTCAGCTGGAAACTGAAAACGGAAATCAACTTTCTCCGGGACAACCTGTTTCATCATGAGTGAAGATGAACGTGCAGGCCTCGAAGAGCAGGTAATTGACGCCCTAAAAACGGTGTATGACCCGGAAATTCCCGTTGATATTTATGAACTTGGCCTGGTTTACCGGGTTGTTGTTTCAACAGAAGGTATGGTGGAAATCACGATGACCTTAACTTCGCCGCTGTGCCCGGTGGCAGGATCTCTTCCTTTTGAAGTCAAACAAAAGGCAGAGTCGGTAAGCGGTGTGCGCGAAGCCCATGTTGAACTCACTTTTGACCCACCCTGGACACAGGACCGGATGTCGGAAGTTGCCCGGCTGGAACTCGGCATGCTTTGAATACCCTGCCGTCATACTCTTAAAAACCACCGCTGCGTCCCATAGACGTCGCCCGGACTCAACCCCGCTCTCTCTTGAAATCTGAAAATCCTTCCACCTTGTCTTCTCCTGCTTTTACCGGAACGGCCACTGTAGTTCTTCACCTGGATGGGGTTGCCCATGAAATTCAGGTACCAGCAAGCGAAACCATTCTCGAAGCCGCATTGGATGCCGGTCTGGATCCACCGTATTCCTGCATGGCTGCTGCATGCACCTCTTGCATGGCAAAGCTGCAATCGGGCTCGGTTTATATGGAAGACAGCGATGTGCTCACGGCAGAAGAAAAAGCCGACGGATACATCCTTTGCTGCCAGGCTCAGCCGCGCAGCGAGCGGGTGGAGCTCATCTACGAAGACTGATTCCCAGGCTCTGCGCCAAGCCTTCACCGTCATCGCGTATATTTATCGGACAAGCTGTTAACCGGCTATCCGTTATGGGGGAATTAAATGTCCGGCTGGCCACTGATAAGCGCGATTCCCAGCTTTTCGTCAAGCAACTGCTGCGGGATATGAAAGCCCTTGAGCGGATGATTGCCGAAGATTGGTTTGAACGTGGTATTGTTCGAATTGGCGCAGAACAGGAATTGTGCCTGGTCAATCGCCACGGCAAACCCGCGCCGATCAACCTGGAGTTGATTGCCGCTGCAGGCAACCCCGCGCTGACTACGGAGCTGGCCAAGTTTAACCTGGAATTTAACCTCGATCCGCTTGAATTCCGGGGCGATTGCCTTCGTCGTCTCGAAAACCAGATCCTGGAACTTTACGAGCTGGTCAGGGTACACGCTGCCCGCCTGGGCGCAGAGCCGGTGATGGCCGGCATCCTCCCTTCAATTCGCAAGTTTGACGTGGCCATGGACAACCTGACGCCATTGGACCGTTACCGTGCGTTGATGGAGGCCCTGAATGCCCTGCGCGCCAATGAACTTGAACTCAACATCCGGGGCGTTGACGAACTGCGGATCAAGCACGATTCACCGCTTCTTGAAGGATGCAATACCGGCTTTCAGGTGCATCTGCAGGTGCACCCCGGCGAATTTGCCGAATTGTACAACATTGCTCAGCTGATCACGGCTCCGGTGCTCGCGGTTTCCGCCTTTTCGCCCCTCTTGTTTGGCAAGAGGCTTTGGTATGAAACCCGGGTAGCGCTGTTTCAGCAGTCTGTAGATACCCGAACAACCAGCGAACACCTCCGGCACCAGAGCCCGAGAGTGATGTTCGGCAGCCGCTGGGTCAACGAGAGCATCCTGGAAATTCATCGGGAAGATATTACCCGTTTTCGGGTGTTGCTCAGCGCTGACATGGACGAGAATGTCTTCGCGATGCTCAAAGAGGGCATTACCCCGAAGCTCCGCGCGCTGAACATACACAACGGAACCGTTTACCGCTGGAACCGCCCCTGCTATGGAATAAGCCCAAATGGCAAACCTCACTTGCGCATTGAAAACCGCATCATGCCCGCCGGTCCAACCATCATTGACGAAATGGCCAGCGCTGCATTTTGGCTCGGGCTCATGAAGGGCATCCAGCAGGAAATTGGCAATCCGGCAAAACTGATTTCGTTTGAACAAGTCGGTCATAATTTTCTAGCGGCAGCGCGCACGGGAATTACCTCAAAATTTAATTGGATAGGCTCCAAACAGATCGGCGTCGCCAACCTGGTGAAGAACGAATTGCTGCCCCTGGCCCGCATTGGACTGACACGAATGGACATTGACGAGGCCGATGTTTCGCGCTACCTCGACATCATTGCAGAAAGAGCCGAAACCGAACGCACCGGCGCGCAGTGGATGCTCAACAGTTTTATGTCGCTTGCGGCAGAGCGCCGGAGTAAAGAAGATGTATTGAGAACAATTACTTCAGCGTTGATAAAAAACCAGCGCGAAGAGCTGCCCGCACATCGCTGGGAACTGGCTAGTCAGGACGATGCCCGCGAATTGGAGCCAGACTCGCTGCTGGTTGAAGAAATCATGGTTACAGACCTGTACACCGTACAGCCTGACGATCTCCTGGAACTGGTGGCCGAGTTGATGGACTGGAACCATATCCGTTATGTGCCGGTTGAAAATGAAAACGGAGAACTCGAAGGGCTGATAACTTCCCGGATGTTGCTGCGATACTTCAGCCGCAAACACCTGGAAGCAGAGCGAAAAAAGCCGGTCAGTGTGCGGGCGGTGATGATTACCGACCCGGTAACCGTAGAACCCGAGCAGTCTTTCCTGGATGTTCTTAACCTGATGAGTACCCGCCAGATCGGATGTGTACCGGTGGTGAAAAAGGGAAAACTGGTCGGCATTATTACGCAGGCTGATTTTGTGAATATCACAGCCGGTATGATCAAACATTATGTTCGACGAAAAGCAGACTGATACCGGCGCGGAATTTCCACCGGATAAAATCCGAAAGAGTATCCGGTCAGCAAAAGAGGGCATTGGCTGGCCTTCTGAACGGCTGATCGGCGCATATACCCGCAACCGCGAAGGTAATCAGGTGTTGTTTTTCGGGGGAGTTCACGGCAATGAACCTTCCGGGGTTCAGGCACTGCACCGCGTTTTTGCCCACCTCGAAGAGCACCGCCCCTCATTTCGGGGAAGTGTTATCGGCATTGTCGGAAATCCTCCGGCACTGGCAGCCGGCAAACGTTTTCTCCACAAGGATCTCAACCGGACGTTTGACCATGACCACCTCCGCAGCCTTGAAAAACAGGAATCCGGCACAGCAGAAGGGGAGGACCGGGAGGCCGTGGAGCTTGTCCGGCTCCTGCGTCGTTTGTTGCATAACGGAATTTCAACCAATAGGATTTTCGTAGACCTCCATGCCACCTCCGCTGCAGGAGGCAGGTTTTCCGTACTCAAAGACTCGGAGATCAACCGGGAGATAGCAGCACGGATGCATCTCCCGCTGATTTTAGGGCTGGAAACCAAGCTCCACGCCACGCTCATGAATTATCTCTACAGTCAGGGGATGTCGGGCTTGCTGTTTGAAGGTGGGCAAATCGGAACCAAAGAGTCTCTGGAGGTCCATACCTCCGGCATCTGGACCCTGCTGACTGGTCTGGGCTGCCTTCACCCGAAAGATGTTCCGGACTATCGCCTCCACATCAACCGGATGATCGATGCGGCCGAAGGCCTGCCCAAAGCGGTCCGGGTGATTTACCGGCATCCGATCAGCCCTCAGGATGCTTTCCGGATGAGACCCGGCTTTGTC
>JANNSM010000173.1:0-5395 GCA_031402635.1 Bacteroidota bacterium
GGTGCTGGACCTGGAAGGTATGGCACATCACCGCGGATCGGCCTTCGGCTCGCTCGGTCAGTTGCCGCAACCCGAAACCCAGCAATTTCAAAACAACCTCTATGCGGCGCTTTGCGACTTTGATCTTTCCCGCAGAATTTGGGTTGAAGGCGAAAGCAAATCCATTGGCCGCTGTTATTTGCCTGATGAACTCTGGGAGCGGATGAACAACGCCGACCTGCTTGAAGTGGATGTACCTAAAGAAACCCGGGTCGTGCGGCTGGTGGAGGAATACGGTGCATTTTCAACCGAAGAACTCGCCTTTTCGATTCAAAAACTCCGAAAACGACTCGGCGGACTCCGGGCGGACCAGGCCCTCGAGCGTCTTGAAACCGGCAATCTCCATGAAGTTGCCCGCATGCTCCTGGACTACTACGACGAAGGCTACACTTACAGCCGCCAGCAATTCCGGCGGCTTGAATCCATTCCCATTCTCTTGTCCGGCAACGATCCCAAACAGTTTGCCTTACAAGCTATTCAAATCGCCAAACAAAGATGGCCCAACCTTCCCAAACCTCTCCCGGAGACGTCTCCCGGACGTCAGACTCTGTCCGCCTGACCGCCTACAGCCACGGAGCCGGCTGCGGTTGTAAAATTGCACCGGACGTGCTGAGCCGGATTATCGGCCAGGCCGGAACGGCTTATCCGGATAGCCGGTTGCTGGTCGGCAACGACAATCGCGACGATGCGGCGGTGTTCCTGCTGGACGACGAGCGGGTGATTATTTCCACCACCGATTTCTTCATGCCCATTGTGGATGATCCGGAAGATTTTGGTGGAATTGCCTCGGTAAACGCCATCAGCGACATCTACGCGATGGGCGGTACTCCAATGATGGCCATCGCCATTCTGGGCTGGCCGCTGGACAAGCTTTCTCCGGAGATTGCCGGCCTTGTGCTGCGGGGCGCCCGGGAAGCCTGCACACGCGCCGGCATTCCGTTGGCCGGAGGCCATTCCATTGACGCTCCCGAGCCGATTTTTGGCCTGGCTGTCACCGGTCATGCACTTCGCCACCATATCAAAGCCAATGCTACGGCTACCGTCGGCTGTGAACTTTTCCTGACCAAACCGCTCGGCATCGGCCTTTTAACAACCGCACAAAAACGCGGCGTACTGCTTGAAGAAGACCGTCTGACTGCCCGAAATCTAATGCTCACGCTCAACACGGCGGGTGCCGTTTTTGGCCGTTTGCCCTACGTGCATGCCATGACCGACGTAACCGGTTTCGGCCTGCTCGGCCACTTGGTTGAAATGTGTGAAGGCAGCGGACTGAGCGCCCGAATTAACGTTGACAAAGTACCCCGGATCAGCGGCGTGGAGCGTTACCTGGAGCTGGGTACTGCACCCGGCGGCACAGCCCGCAATTTCAACGCGTATGGGCAGCACGTCAGTCCGCTCAGCGATGAACAGCGCGCGCTTCTCTGCGATCCCCAAACTTCAGGCGGTCTGTTGGTGGCCGTTGAGCCGTCCGGCAAGGCAGCCTTTTTGGAGGTTGCGTCAGGGCTTGGGCTGGAACTGGAGCCTTTCGGCAGCTTTGTTGATAGGGGGGAGGTGTTGGTTGAGCTGTAGAGGGTGTTCCCGGGTATCAGGATCTTGCACAATAAAGACAACGAGTCAAATCGCATAACCATTCTAAATTATTTCTTATCGCAATCACCCAACCCGGCTAACGGCAAACTGATTTATTGGGCAATTTCTATTTAACCCATCCTGACCGGCCCGACAATCGTTAGTTCTTGTTACAACCGTTTAATTTCTATAATATTGATTTACAGCATTTAGCGCATGTATAGTAATTCTATTTTAATAGTGTAGAAGCCGACATTTCAGCGTATTTGCATGATTTGGAATCTCATGACCGGCGACAATTTTGTTCCCATCAGGCCGGGGAACACAAAACACAACCTCCCGGTCATCATTAAAAACCAAATGAAATTTTAGGATCATGAAAAAGCAAATTCTTTTGATTTCCGCGCTGGCTGCGTTCAGTTTCAGCCAGGCACAGTCTCCAGTCATTGATTGGCAGAAAAACTACGGCGGCACAGCAAATGACGTAGCAACCGATGCCATTCGCACAGCAGACGGCGGTTATGCAGTTGCCGGTTACACCGAAAGCAATAACGGCGATGTAGTGGGTGCCATCAGTGGTCAGGATGCGTGGATCCTGAAGCTCGATGCCGCTGGCAGCATTGAATGGAAGAAAGTTTTCGGTGGAACTTCGGATGATCGCGCTCAGGCTATCATTCAGGCATCGAATGGTGACTTTGTATTTGCGGGTACCAGCAATTCCAGCAATGGAACCATTTCCGGGGCCAAAGGCGCTTTTGATGGTTGGGTAGTACGGTTGACCAGCACCGGTACCCTGGTATGGTCAAGCAACGTAGGGGGCTCGGATGACGATGCCTTCTATGATCTGTTCGAAGCACCTACCGGCGCTTTGGTAGTTGGTGGAGAATCCAAGTCAGCTATTTCCGGCACCGCAAACCGCGGAGGATATGACTTTTATCTCACAGCTCTCCGCGACAATGGCTCCGTGATCTACCAGAAACAATACGGTGGAAGTTCAGACGAAGGTGTCCGCGGGATTGCCCGTCTTGGAAACAGCATTGTTATGGCAGGTACAACGGCTTCTGACAATGGAAATGTATCCAACAACAAAGGGGGTACGGATATTTGGGTGGTCAGGACTCGCACCAATGGCAACCCAATCTACGCTCGCACCTATGGTGGTTCTGACAACGAGGAAGGATTTGATGTGTCGGCTATCTCCGCCACTGAATTCTTTGTTGCCGGTTCAAGTCTTTCTTCCGACTCCGATCTTCCTGCAAACTTTGGAAACCGGGATTTCTTTGTGCTCAAATTGGATGCCTCCGGCAACAAACTTTTCTCCAGGAACTACGGCGGACTGCAGGATGACAAAGCCTTTTCGGTATCCGCTTTGCCGGGTGGTAAAGTTGCAGTGGCTGGTGTCTCCGAGTCGGCAACCGGTCAGGTGGCTGCAAATTATGGCGCCAAAGATTTCTGGTTTATCACTCTTGGTTCAACCGGAATCATTGAAGAAGAAATCAACCTGGGTGGAGCCGATAACGATGAGGCCCTTGCTGTTATCCCTACGGCCGGCAGCTTTTTACTGGCAGGATACTCCGAATCAGATGATGTGGATTTGACGGACAACAATGGCAATGCAGACTACTGGATTGTGAAACTGACCTTTGCTGCTGCGCGTCTGGCTGATGTGTCCGCAGTTTCCACGAACCTGACCAGCTTCCCCAACCCCGCAATTGACTTTGTTCAAATCCAGGCTGACGCTACAATGATTCAGGTTGAATTATTCGATGCTTCCGGCCGGATGGTTATGGCCGAGCAGGCAAACGGATTTGTTCATTCCTTAAATGTGGCTGAACTGCCCGCCGGGTTGTATCTCTTGAATGTGACTACCGAAGCCGGAGAGCGGATAACCCGGAAACTTTCTGTCCGCTAATCGCAAGGCAAATGTTTTAACTGGTTAATCCTCCGAGTGTTCTTTGCTGAAGAGCTGCCTTTTTAAGGCAGCTCTTCTTTTTTGATTGGTATCACCGCCGGTTTCTGGTTTTAAACGTTGATTCTAACTCAGCCAGTTTTTTATTGAGCCAGCCCACATCGGAAACGGCCAGGTTATCCTTTAATTCTTCGCTGATTTTTTGCAGGATGCCGGAATCTCTTGTCTGGCGGGCTTTGGCGGCCGCTTTGACCAAACGGATTAAGTTGAGGTAACTTGTTCTGTGGGCTTCGGAAATTTCCCTGCGCCGGTTTAGGAAAACCCGAAAACTGGAACAAAGAGAATCCAAAGCCGCATCTTCGTTTAATTCGAAATACGTTTTCAGTAAAATTGATTTTGAGTCGAGAGCATAAAATATATCCTGATATTCCACTTCCTGAAGCAATTCCAGAACACGGTCCAGGTTTCCCCGTTCAAAAGCAACTTTTGCAGAGTTATACGAATACGCTGTGCTCTGAAATTTCGGGGAAAGGGATTGTTTGTAATCGTTCACAAATTCTTCTACCCATGCCGATTCACCCAGCCGCAATCCGGCTACCGTGATATTCTTGTACATCCATGGTGACATATATCCGTCTTCATAGAATACGTTGCGGACCAACATTTCGCGGTATAATTCAAAGGCCTCTCGAAGGTATTCCAAAGCGCCGTCACGCATCATTTTAATACAATAGTTTACGGCGTGGATGTAGAGATGACGGGCCTCTTCAGGAGGAAATAGTCCCGTTTGAACAGCAATTCTTTTTCGAAATTGCTTATAATGAAATTGGTCTTCTATTTTATTCAACATGCACCAGACATGGTAGTACAGACCAATGGCGGGCAGATTTTCTTTTTCATTTCTCTGAATGTAACCTATGGATTCTTCCACTAAATCAAAAGTGTATTTTTCAGTGACTACGCTGGCATGATTTACCTTACTGCAACTGTAATACATTTTTCCAGCCAGATAAAATTCATCCAGAGCCTGCGTGGTTTGCTCCAGATTGGGCTCCACCGTTCTGATTTTTTGACCTTCGAGGTACTTGGTTTTTTCCGCCTCCAATAGAAACCGGTAATAGTGATAATCCATGTTTCGAAATGGGTGTTTTTCCAGCATGTTTTCCAGTCGTTTCAGAGAGGCGAGGTAAAAACTGTCAATGTTTCTGCTCCGGTAGGCGCGTAACAAATACAATTCTTCCTGAATGGATTCAGTGGAAAGCTCTTCATTGACAATGAACTTTTCGAGGTTTTTTAACAGGTCAGAAGTCAGGTGCCTCAGACGCAGATCATCGTAGGAAGAATCAGCATAAATTGCCAAATACAATGCTTCCCGATCTATATTTTCTTCTTTCCTGGATTTGGCCAAAATCAGATAGCCCGCAGCCTTGACGAGGTCGGGTCGGCTATCCGACTTTTCCGCTTCTAAATATTTGTACCATTTATTTATTTCTTTTGCATCTAAACCTTCGAGGAGTTGGATAACTTTTAACTTAGCCATGGTCAGACATTTTTACTTGATTATATCTTGTAATTTACTGAAAGAGAGTGACAAAAGAATTAATTGGTATGCAATGTTCAACGACATTCCACCGGAAATGTAAGTTGCTTTTCCGTAAAAGTGAAGGCTGATTGGCTTATATTTCTAATCACAAAGGATCAAGTCAAGTTCTTCTTTTAAAATCAATTCCCCACCTCATGTACCCCCGGATTTTTCCTTCTGTCAAAGCCGCGTGTTTGACCCTTTCGCTTTGCGCATTTTCCACCAGCCTTCAGTCACAGGTAATTGCCAACCACGATTTTCTGGAATTGGAACCGGGAACCAATGTTGTGTTTTCG
>JANNSM010000174.1:0-4188 GCA_031402635.1 Bacteroidota bacterium
CCATTTAATTTCATCGGAGAAGACCCGGGTGCGCAATGTATAGGGAAACAACGCATTGTTACATGTAATTATATCTGCTCCCAGGTTGGGTCGGCTCAATCCAAAACGGGTATAAAAACCATAGACAGTTGAAGCGCCCAGGTTATTCAGAATAGCAAAATGGAAATTGGATGTTGTGTTTTTAACAAAGTTTTGCCCAACAGGCAATGCCGTATTAGCAAAATAGTATTTCCATGTACCACCAGTTCCCGGGACATTATTGAACAACGCCGGAGAAATCAATGTTGGATTTCCATTAAACTCAAAATCGTCCTCGCCACCGGCGGGAACGAAAACCAGGATACCAAACGTACCGCCTGCGGTTCGAACAAATCCCATCTCCGAGACCCCACTACAGCCGATTGGCGGTAAAAGCGAAGCCCCTAATTCCCCTCCTAAACCCGCTGTATGAAGTACATAAGTAGGTTCTGAAGTTGTTATGTAATGAATCGGAGCAGTAAATGACGCTTCATATTGTTGACCGGCGTTGATTGTTGCCACAGCAGTTGCAGAACCATCAAAAAAAATCTTTGTCCCATTTTTAACTGCGAGAATCGTGATGCGTTCATACGCTCCACCCCCGCCCCGAACAACGATGTACTCCTCCCCGATGTAATCGGTAGGGACCAATTGGTCACCCATGAGATCGTAGTTCCCAACACCTGTTGGTTTAACGTTGTCATCAAAAATGGTGACCGCAATATCCTCATTAGCTTTAATTTTTGTTCCTCCCAGGTGATCTGTGGTTAACTTGCCAGCTGCAACACCGGCATAGGTCTGGCCGCGATTCAGAGTAATTTCAAATTCACCGTCAGAGGCGAGGCGCCCGATCATATTCTTAGCCGGCGTAATTTTTACTTTAGTACCATCTTGTGTGGCAACAATTAGAAATCCACTCCGCCCGTTTAAGCTACTACTCGTATTATTAGGCCATGCCGTTTGTGAAGGAACCCAGAACTCTTCACCTTCTCCAACATCTCCCTTCAAATTAAAGATGGCCGGGTTATTGCCGTGAGCTACTTCATAATTAGTAGTAGCCACGCCAGAAACCTGTAATAACAGACCATTATTGATTACTGAGTTTGCAGGATTCGTTTCGACCACGCTTTTGAAAGCTGTCAAATCCATGGTGTGGAAAGAAAATGCCGGAATATTGGCTACGATCGGAATAAACGCCGGGTTCGCCGGCATTGTCAGCGTGGCGGTAATTGGATCCGTATAGGAAGTAATCCGCAAATAAATAGGCGCATCTCCATGATTCCCGTCCACATCGGGAGCCACAAACCAGTAGTTTGCTGGTTGGTAGGTAGTCACGCACTGCGCATTCAATTTCCCCTGTAGTACCAGAAAAAATATCAGGATGGCCATGGCCATCCGCACAATAAAAGTGTAGCAAGAATTCATTAGCCTCGGTTGTTGTCCAAGCAATCCAAAAGCATCCGGTCATGAAACCGGTTGTTCATTAGAAGATAAAATCAAGGATGTCTCTACCCGACTTGTACAGAGGGAAATGGATATAACTTCCTTTCTGAATACCTGCTTACGCGAGTGATAATGTTAGGTTTCAATGCCATATGTGGCCTGGTTAATTTTAGGTCGAAATAAAAACGATATGTGACAACCTTATCTTGGATCCCATGCCACCAAATTCCTAAAACGGTATTGTCTTGTATAGTAGTAAAACCGAAACCAGTTGCGTTGCGGTTCTGCGGAAGGGCCACCTCAGTATGAAATCCCATTCCCCAAAAAGCCGATTCCCGCTCGGGGAGGCCTCTTCGCCATAGCCCCCCTTGCGGGAATCACAACCAAACAAAAGCATCGTAAGGCTAAACCAGGAGTGATCTACAAGTCTATAATGGAGTCCATCCGTTTTTTTTTATTGTTGAGCCGGGAAAGTGCCAGCGTCGCTTTCAGCCTCCACCCGGTTTTTCCTCTTCTTCGGTTTTTCCCCTTCTTTTCTGCCCCTTTGCCTTCATGCCCCTCGCTCAGAAGAAGCAGCGGATCGAACCGGGCTTCGGACGACGGCTGCTTTTGGTGGCAATGTCCAGACCCACCAGGATCTCATGCGATCCGTAGGAGTTCATCCCGATGGCGCCCAACTGCTGGCCGTAGCTGTAGCCAACGCGAAGGCTCTCCGTGGCCTGGTATTCCACCATCACGTCCATGGCACCCATCGTCCGGTACTGACCCCCTACCCATACTTTGTCCTGGAACAACACCGCAGCGCCCAGGTCAACCTGTACTGGCGCATTGGCCACATACTTGACCAACGCCGTCGGACGAACTTTCACCGAACGGTTGATGTCAAACACATAACCGCCCATCGCATAATAATGGCGGCTCTGCGTAGCCGTGGCATTGCCCACCTGCACTTCGCTCAGCGTGTTCTCTATCAGGTTGGGAATCGAGGCGCCGATGTAGTAACGCTCCGTGGAGTAGAACAACCCCGCTCCGGCGTTGCCCAGGAAACGGTTCACGTCTGCCGTCAGGCTCGGATCGTAGTCCACCGCGCTGGTGGCTGTGCTCAAGCTCATCTTGAAGTTGTTCATGCTCGCCTGAACGCCCAGCGACAACATGCCCTCCTGCGTCCGGATCCGGTAGGCAAACTGGCCCGATACCGCGCAATTGTTCGTAATGCCGGCCTCATCCATCGTCACGTTCATCCCAACGGCCAGCTTCCGGTTGGCCAGCGGGCTGTGAAGGCTGAACGTGCCCGTGTTCGGCGCACCCGGAAAGCTCACCCACTGACGGCGGTAAAGCGCTGTGGCGCTGATCACGTCCCGGGAACCTGCATAGGCAGGGTTCAACGGGAGCTTGTTGTACACATGCTGGCTGTACAGCGGGTCCTGCTGGGCAGAAACGGTGGTAACGGTAAGGGCGGCGATGGCGATCAGGGCGAAGAAGAAGAACTTGTTCATAAGGCGTTGCTTTTGCTTTGGTAGCCGTTTTGGCGAAGCGGCTGTTTTCCTGGTGACTTTCTGGTCCGGTGTCACACTTTACCGGGGCTTTTGTCTTTTTTACCCCCTTTTTTCCCCTTGCTCCCCGGCACATTTCTGAGTCGCAAACCGCCTCAGTTCGTGCCCTATACTTCAAACTAGTTCCGCTGATCCCACCCGTCAAGGGGTGCCCGTACATAATTCTCAGAATAACACACAAAATTTTGCAAACCAATACTTTAGGTCATAATTCCAAAGCCCGGTATCACAAACCGAAACGCTTTTTTAGCCTTTTTAGCTCTTTTCAGACCACTTGAGGGAAAAATTATACGCAACTCAGGCCGTCACAACAGCCTTCTACAAACGTCAGATACCGCCTAAAATGGACCGCAAACACAGCATGCCGGCGCAAAACCCGTGAGGTCGCAAAGACACCGAAAGCGAAATAAAAGCGGAAGGAGGGCGGGATATGGTACAGAGGAGCCGACACTGATCACTGCAGGGATTGCCCATTGCTTGGAAACAGGAGGTTTTCAGGCTCAGAAAAGTGGGCCCACAACGTGGATGGACGCAAGTGGTTGGCGGGCTCCGATAAACGGGCCCTCAACGTGGATGGACGCAAGTGGTTGGCGGACTCCGATAAACGGGATTTCCTATGTGGATGGACGCAAGTGGTTGGCGGGCTCCGATAAGCGGAATTTCCTGGGTGGGAGCTATGGCCAGCCTGGTTCGTAGAAAAGTCGTTGCAGGGCTGTTGCAAAACGTCGACTTGATTCAGGGCTGATCAGCGTGCAACGGACCTTCGAACAAAAAAAATGCCCCCGACCTAAAGGCCAGGGGCACGGACAAATCGAGGCGTGATAAAAACTATGCCAGCGCAATATCAGCGCAGCAGATTAAGTCGCTTAGCGGTGTACAGTCGTGAACCCTAACACTGGTTTTTGATCTTTGCGGTCCACATCCAGGACAAGAACGATGTAGTAAGTGCCATCGGGAAGCGGTTGTCCGTTGCGCTGCCATGTACCCTGCCAGTCGTTGGTATAGTTTCTTGTTTTGAACACCACGTCTTCCCATCGGTTGAAAATGGTGATCTCATTGTTGGGGAAATAATCCCCCGGTGCTTTGTGTTCAAGAAGCAACCAGTAGGCTTTTACAACGTCGCGAACATCGGTAAAGTCGCGCTGCGCTCGAACGTTCCCGACGTGGAGTTGGG
>JANNSM010000175.1:0-5086 GCA_031402635.1 Bacteroidota bacterium
AGCTGTCGGGGCCGTAGGCATCCGGGTCCGGTGTAAAGGTCACCAGACCGCTGAGGGGATCGGCGGAAACACCTGCTCTGGCGGGAAGCTCAATGATCTCCAGTGAAGCAGGTACAAGACTTCCGTCCAGGTCACTGTCATTGGCCAGCACATTCAACACCAGGATCTGGTCTTCCAGCACCGAAGCGGTATCCCGCACAGCAATGGGAGGTATGTTCGGAACCGGCGGAATTTCGGCAATACTGAAAAACACCCAGGCGCTATCGCAGGCGGCCGGCAATGGGTAACCATCATCGCAGATCTGATACTGGGCCGAGTCTTCCCCAAAGAAGCCCGGGGCGGGTTGATAAGATGCCGTTCCGCTTAATGTATCAATACTAATAAAGCCATTTAATGGACTGATTAACAATGATAAATTGCCAATTAATAAATAACCATCAACGTCCTCATCATTGAGCAGCGGATCAAAGACCAAAGGGTTGTCCTGAACACCGTTCAGCGTGTCATTCAAGGATACCGGTGGGTCGTTGACTGGGAGAACATTGACCACAACGGTGGCCGTTGTGCATCCGGGAATGAACCCGTCATCACAAACTTCATAGCGGAACGTGTCGGTTCCATAGAAATTCAAGTCCGGTCTGTACCGAACTTCGCCCGTTGCCGGATTGGTCAGCGTGGTGCCATGGGCAGGCGCATCCACGACTGCAACACTTGCCGGGTCCGGGACTCCGTCCAGGTCAACGTCATTGGCGAAAACATTCAGCCATGCCGGCGTGTCTTCGATCACATCAAAAAGGTCATCCGCTCCAGCAACAGGGTCGTTGACCGGCAGCACAAGAATGATGACCAGGCTTATGGAGCATTCGGCGGGCAACGGGAACCCGTCATCGCAAACCGAATAGCTCAGGCTGTCTGTGCCCCAGAAATCCGGGCCCGGCGTGTAGAGGAGTTCCCCCGTAGCGGGATTGATTGAAGCCGCGCCGTGCAGCGGTCCCGATGTTATGGTCACCGATGAAGGAACCAGAGCACCGTCAATATCATTGTCGTTGATCAGCAGCGGGAGAGTTACCGCGAGGTCTTCGTCCGTTACGGCTACATCGCCAGCGGTTTGAGGAGCATCATTGACCGGCAGCACTTGAATCACCAGGACGGCTTGCGCGCAACTCACCGGAGGCTGGCTATCGCAAATCCGGTAGCGTATGGAATCCGGCCCGAAATAGTCGGCGTCCGGAGAGTAGGCAATGGATCCGTCAATCAGGTTTACGGTGGCTGTTCCATGCACCGGACCGCTAACCAGGATCAGGCTTGCTGTATCCAGGCGGTTCTCCAGATCGCTATCATTACTTAAAACAAATGCGGTTACAGGGTTGTCTTCCAACGTACTAACAACATCATCTGCTGCGATAATTTGGTCATTTACCTCGGTCACCAAAACCCTTACCCAGGCTCCCGAACAAGCTTGGGGAAGCGGAAATCCATTGTCGCAAACCTGGTAGAAGAATGAATCGGTGCCCACGAAATGCAGGCCCGGACTAAACGTAACCGCCCCGCTCAGCGGATCAACGGAACAAGTTCCGCTCATTGCCGGAATGATTATACTGACCGAACCGAAGTCAATTCCCGCATCGGGGTCATCGTCGTTGGCCAGCACCGTGATATTCACCGGGGTATCTTCCGGGGTTGTAACCGTATCAGCAAGCACGGTGGGCGGATCATTGACCGGATTAACCCGGAAGTAAACCCAGCCGGTATCGCAACTGGAAGGGCAGGAAGGCGGGCAAATCACATAAGAGGCGGAGTCCAGGCCATAAAAATTGGCCGAAGGCGTGTAGATCAAATCTCCCGTTGCGCTGAGGCTTGCTGAACCATTGATGGCGTTTTCGCCCGGCATGATTTCCAGCGAATCAACCACTGTATCATTGCCCAGGACATTGATCAGCAGGCTGCCGTCTTCCGTTAAACTTGCCGAGTCGGACCGGGCAGTGATGACACCCGGCAAAAAAACCGTTACACCAATGTTGTCGCTGTTTGGGCAACAGCCGCCCGCTGTGGAGGTCACGGTATAAACCGTACTCACCGCAGGGGATGCCATCGGGGCATTGCAGTTGGTGCAGCTCAGCCCGGTCGGCGGTGACCAGGTATACGGTCCGGGGCCAGTCGCCGTGAGCCGAACCGAGTCTCCGGGGCATAAGGACTTATTAGATCCGGCAATTACCCTTCCCCGGACATTGATCACAACCCAAGCCGTGCCGCACAAAGCTGGCAGCGGATGCCCATCATCGCAGACCTGGTATTGAAAGGAGTCAATTCCGGTGAACCCTGCGACAGGAAGATAAAGCACCCGCCCGAGCGGGCCGGGTACAGCCAGCGCCGACCCGTGCAACGGAGACGAGGCTATCGAAACCGTATACGGGTTTATGTTGCCGAGCGGATCCAGGGAATCGCTGTCGTTGACCACCACCCGGATGAAAATGGGATTGGCTTCCAGCGTACTGTCCGAGTCGCGCGCCACAAAAGGGGCATCATTGACCGGATAGACAAACAGGGTTACCCAGGCCAGATTGCTCAATCCGGTGTTGTCGGTAACCATGTAGCGAAACTGATCTACCCCGTTGTAGTGGGGATTTGGGGTGTACTGGATAATCCCGGTAACGGAATCAATCGTAGTTACCCCGTTCAGTGCCGGCGTGACCACAGACAGTGAAGCCGTATCCAGATCATTGTCCGGGTCAATATCGTTGGCCAAAACAGGTAAGGGGACTGCAAAACCTTCGGTGGTATAAAACAGGTCGTTTGCGGCCAGCGGCATGGTCTGGGTCATTCCCTGCATGGAAATGCCCAGCGCAGCCAAAAGGGCCGACGTTTGCAGGGCTCGCCGGCCAGGGCCGGACAATTTCGCTATAAACCCTTGAAAACCAGTGAGCTGGACATAAGTAAAATAGAGCCGCATCGGGGTGGTCGCCGGGCTCGGGAACCGGCTAACATCAACAGGCAATCTATTCGAAGGGGCCCTTTGCCTCCTTATGCATTTTACAAACTATGTGACCCGGTCAATAAGCGGGGCAGCTAAAAGTGCTCTTGCACTTAGCATAAAAAGTAGCTACTTAACTAGTTGAATAACAATAAGTTACGCGGTCTGAAAAAATACCACCCGGCAGCGTTTGAAGCTTCGTGACTTGTGACGGGATGCAAATAAGGGGGAAGGGGGCTTTATTAAACAGCCCATATTATTCGTTTCGGGCTACAAAACCACCACCCTCAACCCCCTGCCAACCCCGACCCGCACCACATAGACCCCGGCCGGTAGCAGACTGAAATCCACGATCGTGGAGCTCCCTTCAACCAACCCGGTAAGCATTGCACGGCCGCGGACATCCGTTACGGTGTAGGGCTCTCCGGCCATCCATTCCGGGGCACTGAACAAAGCGGTTGATTCAATCGGATTGGGATAGATACTCAGGTCGGCAGTTCGTACGGATTCGATGGCGCTGAGCGGGCACTTTTCCACCGAATCAAAAAAGTCTTTGCCATCCAAAAAGCAAAACAAAGCGCAATCGTTGTGGTTATAGAGGCCAAAGTCCTGTCTGGTGATGCTCGGTGCGCCGAGTTCATTCCAACGAGTATAGGCGTTCTCGGAATTAAGCGAGCTCACCTGATCGTCACCGGTGCAGTACAGAAGGCGAACCGGGCTTTGCGGCGCCCATTCCAGCATATCATTTAATTCCAGCAACCGTCTGAACCGATGGTTGGGATCGGCAGAGAAATTACTGATAACGCTGTCCTGCATCATGTCTTTTGGAACGGGCGTGCATATCCCATTTAAGGTTCCAATGCTGGTCGTTTTTCCATAGTAAAGCGGGGGCAGCAAGGTGTCGTAGGGAGGCACGAAGATATCGGCGTATTCATTGAATAGAATTCCATCATATTGGTCCTGATAGGCCAGGATAATGAAAGGAAGGTAACCCGGCGTCGGATAGGGGGCATCGGATCCGATCAGGTCAGCCTGAGCGCCTCCCATATCATAGGCGCCGGACATCGGCGCGGAAGCCACCACGTTAAACTCAAGCGGATAATTCGCCTCGATTTCCCGCAAGGTGGCCACCGTAGTATATCCACCTTGCGAATAACCGTGAAGGTAGATCTGACCGTTCAGCATCACGTTCAGGCTGTCCATGAAATGACGCGTGGCGCGGATCATATTGATCGTGGTATTGGCCTCCGAAAAGGCGTGTTGATACGGGTGAATCAGGATCTCATCGTCATATTCGCCCAAGCCCAAATAGTCTGCGGCAACACACAAATAGCCCGTTGAACTGAGAGCGATATTGACCAACGCCTGCGCATCGCCAAGACTAAAACTCGGTACATCATAATACGCGGCTGCCGTACCGTGTCCATAGGCCGCCAGGGGTAAGCCGCATGGTAAATCTTCCTCGGTTGCCCGGGGAAGCACCACCATCCCGCTCGCCTGCACCAGCGAATCCGGGTGCCGGTAAGGGGTCATGTAGGTGATCCGGTAAACTTCCACCCCGTATTCGGGTTCCAGAAAAAACGGCGGAATGCCCAAACCGTCCAGCAATATCTGAATGTCTGCAGGTGAATAGGTTGCCAGTAATGTGGAACCGGTCAGCTTTCCCTGGGCAAGTCCCGGGAATGAGGCTGCCACCAGCATCAGACTGTAAAAGAATCGAGAGAGCATGAGAGAGAGAGAATGTTGCAGGAAGTTAGGGTGAAATTTTTATAAGACTAAATAGGGAAATAGATATGTTCAATTTTTGATAAACACCTAATTTTGATTTAATTTGCATGATAAGTAACTCAATAGCGCCTAATAACACTTATATGACTGATAAATCATTCATTTGGAATTCAATGAGCGATCGGGCTCTGGCATCACATATTGGTGCTTTTATAAAACATCACAGATTAGAGCAAAACAAAACGCAAGAGGCCCTGTCGTTCGCAGCCGGCATAAGTCGTTCCACGCTGAGTTTGCTTGAGAGGGGCGAAGCGGTTACACTGGCTACCCTGATACAGGTGCTACGAGTATTGGACCAATTGCAGGTAATGGAAGCCTTTGAGGTAC
>JANNSM010000176.1:0-4596 GCA_031402635.1 Bacteroidota bacterium
TTATTCGATCTGGACAAATGGCAGGAAATATTTTCCACGCTCACCAAGCACAAACTGCGCACGGCACTTACCGCGCTTGGCGTAATCTGGGGAATCTTCATGCTGATTGTCATGATGGGTGCAGGAACGGCGTTGGAAAACGGCGCCATGTACGAATTCGGAAAATGGTCGGTAAAAAGCATGTTTGTCTGGACGGAAAGAACCACCGTTCCCTATAACGGTCTGCAGGCGGGGCGGGCGGTTCCCCTTTACATGGATGACGTGCGGGCTGTGGAGGACCGCATCGCGGGGATCGAGCGCATTTCGCCCCGGCTTTGGCTGACCGTTGACCAGATTGTTCGCAATGGCAAGGAAGGCGCTTTCAGTGTTCGCGGCGAAACAGAAGCCCTGGTCAAGATTGAGCCGGTGCGAATTGCCCGGGGCCGGTTCATCAATCAGCGCGATCTGGACGAAAGGCGTAAAGTGATTGTGCTCGGGCAGCGTGCCGCCGATGTCCTGTTTGGTGAAGAGGAGCCTATTGGGGAATACCTGAAGATCAAAGGGGTATGGTTCCGCATTATCGGCATCGCCAAATCACAGCGCAGCGGCGACCAGACCCGGGAGGACGATGAAAGCATCTTCATGCCGATTACTACGATGCAGTACACCTACAACATGATCAATCAGGTCGGTTGGTTCGTCTGCACAGTCAAGGAAGAATACAATTCCACCGAAGTCCAGGAAGAACTCAAAACCCTGTTGCGCGAGCGGCACGATGTTTCGCCGGATGACCAGCAGGCCATTGGATCGTTTAATCTCGAGGAAGAATTCCTTAGGTTTAAAAATCTGTTTTTCTGGATCCGGTCTATCGTGTTGTTTGTCAGCCTCGGAACGCTCGTTGCCGGAGTTATCGGCGTCGGCAATATCATGCTGATTATCGTGCGGGAGCGCGTTAAGGAAATTGGTGTTCGAAAAGCGCTTGGAGCGACCAACGGCAGCATTGTCCGCATGATCATGACCGAATCGGTGGTGCTGACTGCTCTTTCAGGATACATCGGCCTGATGGCCGGCATCGGTGTGCTGAGCCTGGCAGACAAAATACTCAGCAGCAATGTTTCTGAAGACGGTGCAATCTTTCTTCGCGATCCGGAAGTTAATTTACCTTTTGCCCTGATTGCCATGGCTTGTCTGATCATTGCCGGTGCACTTGCGGGTGCCATTCCCGCCTATCAGGCAGCATCAGTCAATCCGGCACAAACATTAAAAGAAGAATAAACACTGAACACATGTTCAGACCTTAAACAAGCCCTTCGAAAATCGTTTTTCATGAAAAAAATTGCTCTCATCATTTTTGCGCTGCTGCTCCTGGTTTTGGCCGGCGGGATGGGCAAATACTTTTACGATCAAATGAAAAAAGATCCGGTTGTCTATGAAACGGAAAAACCGTTCGTGGGTAATGTGGTCCGCAAAACAGTGGCAACGGGCTCCATCATTCCGAGGCGGGAAGTTGACGTTAAGGCTCAGGTCAGCGGGGTCGTAGAGGAAATATATGTCGAAGCCGGAAACCTGGTGACCAAAGGGCAGTTGCTGGCCAAAATTCAGATTGTACCGGACGAGAACAGCCTCCAATCCGCAAGGGCTCAGGTGGATCTGGTCAGGATAGATTACGAAGCGGCAGAAAAAGAGAGGATCCGGCAGGAGAAACTGTTTAAAGAAGGAACGATCGCCGAACAGGCCTACCTGCAATTCGACCTGGAAGCTGATTTGGCCTATCAGCAATTGAAAGGAGCCGAAGCCGCTCTTGATGTGGTTCAGACCGGGGCGGCAAGGGGTTCAAAAACCGCGGCTAACCTGGTCCGGTCCACGGCTGACGGCATGATCCTGGATGTGCCGGTGCGCGAAGGCAGCCCGGTAATCCAAAGCAACAATTTCAACGACGGGACAACCATTGTCACGGTTGCCGACATGGGCGACATGATCTTTGAAGGAAAAGTAGATGAGTCCGAAGTGGGAAAACTTAAGGAAGGTATGAAACTTCAACTCACGGTCGGAGCCGTGGAAGACCTGATGTTTGAAGCCACATTAAACTTCATTGCGCCTAAGGGAATTACGGAAGAAGGCACCATTAAATTTGAAATCCGGGCTGATGTTGACCCATCGAAAAGCGCTTTTCTGCGGGCTGGCTACAGCGCCAATGCAGACATCCTGCTTGACCAGCGCGATTCAGTGTTGCTGATCAAAGAGAGCCTTCTGGTATTTGCCGGTGATACCGCCTATGTTGAGGTGGAAAAATCCTCACAGGTGTTTGAGCGCCGCGATATTACCCTTGGGCTTTCCGACGGGATTGTGGTGGAAGTGCTCGGCGGCCTTGACAGCACGATGGTGATTAAAGTGCCGTCAAACGAATAACCAGGTATTATTCACAGCTTTTTTTATTTCAGCGGAGGTGGAAAACGGACCTCCTTGCCCCATTCTGGCAGCATTTTTGCGGAAAGCCTGCACGCTGAATTACCGGCCATGCCCGGCGTACAAGTCATTTGCCTAAATTTGCCCCCACTTGTGTTAATCCGGTCTTTCTATGAAAAGAAATTTGTTATTTTTTACGTTGATAATCAGCCTGAACGCGGGAACTATGCTTGCTGCCGATGGCTTTGAATACCGCTTTGATTTTGAGAACATTGCGGATACATCAGTATTTCTCGCTTACCACTACGGAGACAAACAGTACATCTCCGATACGCTCCAGCTGGATGCTATGGGACGAGCCGTTGCTAAGGCCGATACCATGCTCCCGACGGGGATGTACATGATCGTTTTTCCAAGCCGGAAGAATGAATACTTTGAATTTATCGTCCGTGAACCGGAATTCTCGGTCACCGGCGATGTCAATAAACTGGTGGCTACGCTTGAATTCAAGGGCTCCAAAGAAAACAAGCTATTTTACGATGACCTTCGTTTTCTTCAGGCCAAAAGAACTGAATCAGAGCCGCTTAGTGCCCGGTTGGGTGAACTGGAGGCCGAAACACCGGAGTACGAAAAGGTGCGCGAACAGCTGGAAACGCTGAACAAAGAAGTGGTTGAATGGCGCAAAGAGATCATGGCCAAACACCCGGATCTGCTTTACCCGAAAATTCTGAAGGCGCTTGAAGAAGTTGAGCTTCCGGAGCCGCCAAGGGATGCCGAAGGAAACATCATTGATTCCTTCTTTCAGTTCAAATACGCCCGCAAACACGCGTTGGACAACCTCGACTGGTCGGATGAGCGCCTGATCAGAACGCCGGTAATTTTCAATACCATGGACCGCTACCTGAATACGCTGTCCTATCGGACTCCCGATTCCATCAGTGTTTCTGTTGACAATATCCTGGAAAAAGCCAGGGCAAACCCGGAGATATTCAAATTCTGTCTGGTCTGGCTGCTGAACGAATACGCCAATTCAAGCATTATGGGCATGGATGGTGTTTATGTTCACATTGCCCTGAATTACTACGACAAGGGAGAGGCAACCTGGCTGGATCAGGCACAGCTGTTCCGGATTACCGATCGCGCCAAAAGGATGAAGTCATCCCTTATTGGGCAAATTGCGCCAAACATTACCCTCAAGGACATGAACGGCCGCACCCAGAGTCTGTATTCCCTTTCAACTAAATACACTATTTTATATTTCTGGGACCCCGATTGCAGTCATTGTCAGAAGGAAACGCCGGAGCTTAAGAAGGTGTATGATGAAATTAAATCCCGCTATGATATTTCCGTTTATGCGGTAAATACCCAGCTTGAGCTTGACAAGTGGCTGAAATTCATTGAAAAACACAAACTCGATGGCTGGAACCACGTCGCGGACTTTGACCAAAAGAGCAATTTCAGGGAATTGTACGATATCAATGCCACCCCGGTGTTGTTCCTGCTGGATCAGGACAAACATATTTTAGCCAAGAGACTTATTGCTGAGCAGCTTGGTGAGTTTATGGATGCCTGGGAGAACCAGCTAAAAAGTCTGAAGTAAGCCTATAAACTAAGACCCCGATGAAAATCATCAGTTCATATACATGTTGAATGCCAGTAGAATAAACGACAGAACAAGGCAGAATAAGACCGCCAGCATGTAGGATGTTATAACCGTAAGACCCTTCATTTTCCTTTGGAGTGAGACAAAAATGGAATATGTCCACAACCGCTTATCAACAAGATACGGTACTGATTCCGAATCTCAAACCCCGGCTGACGACTTTTATTGCCTATTGGTTGCAAAGCATTGTAAAAAATTTGAATTTTTTAACCGGGGCGGCACTTATGCTCATAAATTATCTTGAAAATTTCTGCTCCGGGAAGCTGTTTCCAATTTAGATAGACGGTGAACCGGATTGCCCGGTTATTTGTTGATAACTTAATGAATCCCAAGGATAACCTAAATTTTTTGGCATCCCGTAGCGAAGGGGAATGGCTTGAAATTCTCGGTCAGGAGCGCTACCGCGTACTTCGGGGCAAAGGAACGGAAAGCCCTTTTACCGGAAAATACAATGCGCACTATGAGCAAGGGGTGTATTCCTGCGGAGCTTGCGGTCAGGAGCTTTTCCAATCGTCATCAAAGTTTGACTCCCGTTGCGGGTGGCCATC